>PKSZ01000671.1 GCA_002869425.1 Marinilabiliales bacterium | reverse complement strand
CATATGGCTAAATAGCAGGAGACTTAAAGCGATTAATGAAAAACTGGAAAAAACTGTAATCGAAAGAACTGCTGAAATAAGTCAGCAAAAGGAAGAGATACAAGCCCAGGCAGAGCAATTGTTTGAAATCAACCAGGAATTGGAAAAGCTGTCTATTGTTGCCAGTGAAACAGATAACTCAGTAATCATTACCGATCCCAAAGGTAATATAGAATGGGTAAACGAAGGATTCACAAAACTTTATGGCTACTCACTTCATGAATTTACAACAGAAAAAGGTGCAAGTTTGCAGGAAATAAGTTCTTCCAGTGAGATAGAGGAATTTATCGATGAATGTATAAATACAGGCAAATCGGTTACATATAATTCACTCATTTATTGCAAAACAGGAATTAAAAAATGGCTTCATACAACCTTAAGCCCTGTTATTTCAGATGAAGGAGATCTCATTAAATTGGTTGCTATTGATACTGATATTAGTTCATTAAAAGAAGCTGAAGAGGAAATAAGACAACAAAAAGAAGAAATACAGGCACAAAGTGAATTGTTATCAGATACCAATAAGATTCTGGAAGAGTCTAACAAAACCATTACAGACAGTATTGTATATGCACAGAGAATTCAAAATTCCATTCTTCCTTCAATAAAACAAATACGATCTGATTTACAGGACATATTTGTATTGTTCAAACCCAAAGATATTGTTTCTGGCGATTTTTACTGGCATACAAAAATTGGAAATAAATCATTTATTGCAGCAATAGATTGCACAGGACATGGCGTTCCCGGGGCCTTTATGAGTATGATTGGAAACTCACTTTTAAATGAAATAGTCAAAAATAGATTGATTTATTCACCAAAAGATATTCTCCTGCACCTCAATAAAGGTGTTATCAATGCACTCGATCAAAGAAAACAGGAAGAAGAGATACCTGATGATGGAATGGATGTTTCTATCTTATGCATCGATAGAGATAATAATGAAGCAATATTAAGTTGTGCAGCCCACAATGCAATTGTTATCCATAATGATAATCCGCAGATTATTTTGGGAGATTTATTCTCTGTAGGTGGTATTTTTGGTAGACGTGATGATATTTCATTTACCAATTATAGGTTTTCTATGGATGATAGCCTCTCATTTTATCTGATGTCTGATGGATTTCCAGATCAATTTGGAGGCCCTGAAAGTAAGAAATATACATTTGGTAAGCTTTGTGAAAAAATTGTGAATATCAATCATCTTTCTCTTGAAAATCAAGGCAATATATTACTTTCTGAACTTAATGACTGGAAGATGGATCATCCACAAATCGATGATATTCTCATTATCGGTGTAAAACTATGATATTTTGAATCATAATTATACAATGTGCAATGATAAGCTATATTTAGCTGAAACAAATACATGGTATTTACGTATTCATTAGATTGTAAATATGTGCCCTAAACTTCTTTTTATGTTTAAAAGATATCTATTAACAATTGTTGCTATATTTCTATTTGTATTTATAGTCAGTGCCGGAGAAAATGAAGAAAAGCCAGTAGCACAAGACGGTGTCATTGATATTTCTCATTGGAATTTTGAAAAATTTGGAAGTCTATACCTTAGGGGCGAATGGGAAATGTATTGGGATACATTACTTAATCCGGAAGATTTCATAGGTGAAATACCAAAGGCTACTGGTTATTTTAATTTTCCAGCATATTGGAATAATCAGACTATCAATGGAAAAGCCTTAAATAATTTTGGCTATGCTACCATTAGGTTAAAGGTGAAATCTGATAAAAAACTTAACCTGATGGTGAACCTAAAAGAGTTTATGACAAACTATAGGTTTTACTTGAATGGAGACCTGCTTGCTGTGAATGGAACACCAGGAACTACTCGTGAAGAATCGGTTCCCCAATACTACCAACAAAATATAATTGTTTCTCTACACAAAGGACTGAATGAAATACTGATTCAATCATCAAATTTTCATCACAGATCAGGTGGTTATTACGATGATATTGAAATAGGCGAAGTACAATACATGATTCACAAAAGGATTGGTGCTATTGGCTTTGATTTATTTTTATTTGGAAGCCTATTAATCATGGCTTTGTATCATTTGGGCTTTTTCATTTTCCGCACCTCGAACAAATCCACACTATACTTTGCCATATTTACACTATG
>PKSZ01000635.1 GCA_002869425.1 Marinilabiliales bacterium | reverse complement strand
TACTCAACAATTAGAAATCAGCTAGATTTTGATTGTGGCTTTATAATTCACAACAGAGTATGTAGATAGCTTTATTTATTAATATCCAACTTCAACTTTTTTAATAAAGCCTTTCAGTATAAAAAAAGTTACCATTGTCAGGTACCTCCCTTTTATTGACTGGCCTTTTAATAAAAACCAAAACCAAAACCAAAATGAAATAAGAAACTTCAAACATAATTCTACAAACTTAATCAAGGTTTTCAATTTGTTTTCTGATTGTAAACGAACCCTTTCAGTTGTTCCGCTGGTTTCACTTAACTTTTTCAAATAATTATATTCTAATCTGTATGAGTCAATATTATGATGCACTAATATTCCGGGATAATATAAAACGGGAAGCTTATATTTATAAATTTTCAGGAACATATATTTATCGTCACTACGCCAAGTTAAGTCTTCATTAAATGTGCCAACAATATCAAATACTTTTTTTCTAAAAATCATATTGCAACCTGAAGGATATTTCCCCTTATACAGTTTTATTTTTTCACCATAATCTACTTTAGAGATTATTCCATTTAGATATTTGCTTAACCATTTTGGTTCATTACCATCTGGAAAAACAGGTATTACTCTCCCCCCAATAGCAAGTATATCAGGATGTTTATTAAAAGCTTCCAAAATATTATTCACGTAATTTTTATCCGCTATTGCATCATCATCAATATATGCTAGCAATTCACCATTAGCCACCCTAATTCCCTTGTTTCTTGCTGCAGATAAACCTTGCTTTTTTTCTATTGTATATTTATAATTTAATTTTTTGTGTTTATCCTTAAAATCACGACATATTTTTTCTGTATTATCAGTTGAATTATTATTTATAACTACAAGTTCAAATAAATCATATGACGCATTTTGTTGAGCAATACTATTTAAAGCATCAATCAAATACTTTTCCCGATTATACGTACAAATTAAAATAGATAATTGCATTACTTAACTTTCCTAATCCACCGTGGAACAATAAAAACACCTATAAGCAAATATGGATAATAGGTAACCAATCTCCATAGCAGAGCAATTAATACTACAAAACCCAAAGGTATAAATTCTGCCATATATTCAGAAAAAACAGCCTCTGCAAAACCACTTCCTCCTGGAGTTGGCATAACCAGCATCATTATCCACATCACCAATTGTCTGGCAAAAATTAATACATGACCACTTAATGTGTAATGCATTCCTCCAGCTGTAAATTCATTGTTCATAGAGTTTTCAGGCATGCCAAACAGCAAGGCAAGCAATAAAAAATTAACAATCCAATACCTCGCATTCCATGCAAAAAAAGTTGCAATAAAGGATTTAATCCAAAACATTAATGGTTTTCCTTTCATTTCAGTAGATGCTGCAATCAGATCGTCTCCTGTTTTCGCAGCTCCTGCTTGCCATTTTCGAATCCATTTGAAACGAAAAATAAATACAAGTAGTTTTTTAACTGAACTAGGATTTTTAAATAAAGCATATGCCATCAACAAAACCCATATGAATTTGATGCTGTAACCGATTACTGCAAAATAAAAATATTTGTTTGTAAAACTCAAAGTACCTCCAACGGATTCTCCTCCTATCGTAAATAATTCAGCACCACTAACTACAATAAACATCAATGGAAACATTATTATAAAATATAATTCATCCAAAAATGATGTTGCCATAACCACTGCAGTACTTTTACCTACAGATAAAGCTTCCTTATGAACATAGTAAACGGCAAGGCCTGTACCTCCAATAGCACTTGGAGTGATCGCTGATGTAAACTCCCACAACATTATTATATTAAAGGCCTTTTTCCAGGTAATTTTTTCTCCACCCAATAACCGAATCCGAACCATATAACCTAAGTCTCTTACAATCATCATAACAATTGCCAACACAAGATAAAACAATACCTTCCATGTAAACCGCAATAAAGCCATTGCTTCAGGATTCCACTCTTTATAAAGCATATAAGCAACCACACTCAAGCCAATTATCATAGGAATTATTATCCGTATTGGACTAACCTTCTTTGATATGTCTTTTGATTGATCTGACAAGTAAATTTCTTTACTACAAAAGTAGCATTCCTTTGGAATATTAAAACAAACAATTATTGCCTTTTAGTGCAAAATTTAAATTTGTATTTTATAATTTTATTG
>PKSZ01000249.1 GCA_002869425.1 Marinilabiliales bacterium | reverse complement strand
TGAATTATCCATTGAAGGAACAGGAGGTGTAATGCCTTATACTTATGAGTGGAGCAGTGGTCAAACAACGAGTTAAATTACTGGATTATGTCCTGGAGATTATACTGTAACAGTAACAGATGTAAATGCTTGTTATGCTATGTTCATTCTTACTGTTAATTCTGCTCCTGCTTTATCGGTTTCTGCGGTAAGTACTGATGTTACCTGTAATGGAAGTTCAGATGGAGCTATTGATGTAACAGCAGTAGGAACAGGTTTGGTTTACAATTGGTCAAATGGTTCAACAACCGAAGATCTTTCTGCATTGCCGGGAGGTACTTATACCTTAACTGTAGCAGATGTAAACGACTGTATTGCAACTTTATCGGAAACCATATTAGAGCCTGGTGTTTTAAATGCCAATATTTCTTCTCTTTCAAATGTGCTATGTAATGGTGAAAATACAGGAGAAGCCAGTTTGTCAGTTTATGGAGGAGTACCACCATATAGTTATTTATGGTCAAACGGTAATACAACAGATATAATTTCTGGTTTGTCTGCCGGTACATATGATGTTACGATAAGTGATGCCAATTTGTGTAATACAACAACAAGTGCTTTGATAGTAGAACCAGGCTTGTTGACTGTAAATGCGTTAATGCTTAATTATGTTACTTGTAATGGCTTGTCAGATGGTAGTATTGCTGTTATTGGTAATGGAGGAACTGGTACATATTCTTATTTATGGTCAAATGGACAAACTAACGATTCTATATATAATCTGTCTGCCTCAACCTATACTGTAACGGTTACAGACGATAACAATTGTAGTTCCAGTTCAGAAATTGAGATGTTGGAACCAGGTCCGATTACACTTCAGGTTCAGTCTGTAACCAATGTTAATTGTTACGGTGGAAATGATGGTAGCGCTTTGATTTCAGCTTATGGTGGTTCAGGAAGCTATACGTATTTATGGGACAATGGAGAAACAGCAACAATTGTTACTGGTTTATCAGCGGATTCATACGTGGTTACAGTTACTGATGATAATGCTTGTAGTGCTCAGGGTATTGTAACAATTGGTGAACCTCAGCAGCTTGAAGTACAATTAACACCAACATATGTTACATGTAACGGTGGGAACAATGGAGGTATTGTAGCTTCTGTTACAGGTGGTTCAGGTGTGTTTTCTTATTTATGGTCTAATGGAAGTGCACAGGCAGTTCAGACAAATTTATCACAAGGTGAATATTTTGTAACAGTTACCGATGAAAATGGGTGTGAAGCATATAATTCATCAGTGATTTATGAGCCGGCACCTATTGATATTTCTTTTAGTGTAAGTGATGCTTTATGTAATGGAGCAGATAATGGAAATGTATCAGCAACGGCAACAGGAGGAACTTCTCCTTATTCATATCTCTGGTCTGATGGAAGCTATATTGGTAATTTGTCAAATATTTCTGCAGGGTTATATTCTTTAACAATAACAGATTCTCATTCCTGTACAGCGTCAGCTGAAGTAACAGTTGGAGAACCGGATCCTTTAGAACTTACTCAAACAATCGTTAATCCTTCCTGTTCTCAGTCTGGTGATGGCGAAATTGATATTAGTGTTTTAGGAGGAACAATGCCTTATTCTTATTACTGGTCTACAGGAGAAACCAGTGAAGATATTTATTCCTTAGACAGCGGCCTTTATGGAGTAAGTGTAACAGATATAAATGGTTGTGAATTGATGCAATCCATTGTGCTTGATATCTTGTACAATACTTCTATTTTTGGATATGTATTGGATAATGGCATTGCTTTAGGCGACTCTGCTGCAAGGGTAGAATTATATTCTGAACTTGCATCGTCAAGTGCTGCATATCAATTAATTGCAAGTGTTCCTGTTGATTTTGATGGATCATATTTGTTTACCAATTTACCTGCTGATCCAACCTATTATCTGAAAGCAATTGTTTTGGATGATATTAATTATCCTGATATTATGACAACCTATTATGATACAAGCTATGCTTATATTGATGCTACACCAATAAATCTTGTATGTGATCAGCAATTGGCCATTGATATTGAAATGTTGAATATGCCAGCTCAAAATACTGGAGGAGCTTACGTTGAGGGAGTTATAACGTACAATGATGCGCCAGGCAGCAAAGCAGTTGGTGATCCGGTTCCATGCGCTGAAGTATACATAGAGCAAG
>PKSZ01000520.1 GCA_002869425.1 Marinilabiliales bacterium | reverse complement strand
AATAACCTATATCCTGTAATAGATTTTTTGCATATTCTATTCGCTGTTTGTCAATATTATCTATGATGGCTTGAACATCCTTTTTCTTTCTGGCATACCTTTTCAAATAAAATACAAAATCTAAATATGGATCCTGCTTATAAATCAAAGCTATAAGCATATTTAACCTCTGAATTCCAGATTTTTTATCATTGGTTAAATTTATGATACGTTCCGTTTCATTATTTTTCAATAACAATATCAGCTCTTCTATAAAAATTGTTTTGGTTTTAAAATACCAGTAGAAACTTGACTTATTTACCTTTAGTATCTTAGCCATTTTTTCAACAATTATTCCTGTATCTCCTTGTTCAGAAAAAAGCTTGTATCCTAAATTTATCCAATCTTCTTTTTTTGCTATTATTTTTGGCATCTTCTAGACGTTTACGTTTAATAAGACAAACATATAACTATTATTTATTAAACGCAAGCGTTTAGATAAAATTATTATGAACTAAAAATGCTTTTAATATATCGTTGTAATATGCTTATTTATAACATATTACAAAATTCAATTNNNTCAGAAAGCGAAAATTACTATTCATAAAAGAAACTCACTAGCATTATATTTATAGATTGAAGACTACAATAATGAGAAGTCTATCTATACTTTATCATTAATAAATCCATGCATGTTATCAAATAATCGGAAGGTAAATTCCTTGATTTCCCTATCTTTGCACAAAACTGGATATATGAAATATCAATCAATCCTGATTTTTCTTTTTATTGTTATATATTCTCAGCTAGGAAGCTTTGCTCAAAACCATAATTCTGCAGCATATTTCAACAAAATTGAGCAAGCTAAAAAACAATGTAATACCCCATGTTTAAATGATACAGTCATCATAAAGTCCTATTTAGCATGGGGAGATGATATTTATCTACAATATCCTGATTCTGCATTGCATTTATGGCTTCAGGCAGAAAAACTATCAACCGATTTGTTATCAGAAGTTGAGCTATCAGATCAAGATATTATCGGGTTGAAAAAGCATCTAAATTATGCAATAAGTAGTATAGGTTATATCTATGACAATAAAGGTAATATTGACAGTGCTTTGTTTTATTATGAAAAGGATCTTTCCATAGCAAAGGAGCTTGGTGATAAAAGAGGAATCGCTTCTACATTAAACAATATTGGAATAATATACAAAAACAAAGGCGAGATCATCAAAGCTCTTGAGTATTATGATCAAAGTCTGAAGATGAAGGAGGAAGCCGGAGATAAACAGGGTGTTGCAATTTCCTATAATAATATTGGTTACATATATTATAATCAAAATGACATACCCAAATCTTTAGAGTATCTAAGCAAAGGCCTGGAATTGGTCATTGAATTAAGAGATACTCAAATGATGGCCAACTCATACAATAACCTGGGGTACATATACAACGAAGAAGAAGAAATTTCTAAAGCCCTGGATTATTATTTAAAAGCTTTAACTTTAAGAGAAAGCCTCCAGGATAAACAAGGGATGGCCAACTCATACAATAATATTGGAGGAATCTATGAGTTCAAACAGGAAATCTCTAAAGCTTTATCTTATTATGAAAAAAGTCTGAAAATAAGGCAAGAAATTGGAGACAAACAAGGAATTGCAACATCGTTGATCAATATTGCAAATATAAACCTGGAACTGGAGGACATAAATCTGGCAAAAGAAAAATTCTTAAAAGCCTACAAAATTAGTAAAGAACTAGGATTTCCTGATGAAATAAAAATTGCTGCAGAAGGACTCAAAAACGTTTATGAGTTACAAGGCAATATTCCCAAAGCATATCAATTCTTTAAAGAGGAAATTCAGATGCGTGACTCTATTCAAAATGAAGATAACTCCAGAGCCACACAAAAGCAACAAGCAAGGTATGAATATCTTAAACAAGCAGCTATTGACAGCATTGCACACCAGAATGAGATTAAATTTAAAAATTTAGAACTGGAAAAAAGTGAAGCAGTAAAAGAAAAGCAGCGTATTACCATATTATTCTTCATCATTGGTTTTGTAATCATTCTGCTATTTGCCATTGTTATATTGCGAATGTTTATACAGAAGAAAAAAGCAAATAAGCTATTGGCTTTTCAAAACAATGAAATAAATCAACAGAAAGAAGAAATACAAGCTCAACGAGATGAAATTACAGAGCACAGAGATATTGTATTGAAGCAAAAAGAAGAAATTGAAGACTCCATTCAATACGCTCAAAAAATTCAATCTGCTGTTATTCCTTCAGAAAAATACACCAATCAGATTCTAAACGACTACTTCATTATCTTCAGGCCTCATAGTATTGTTAGTGGTGATTTCTATTGGGTACAGGAAGTAAACGACTGGCAGATTGTTACCGTAGCTGATTGCACTGGTCATGGAGTTCCCGGAGCTTTTATGAGTATGCTTGGTATCTCTTTCATAACAGAAATTGTAAGAAAAAAAGAAATTACAAATGCTGCTGAAGTACTAAATCAATTACGTACTTCTATTATTGAGTCGCTAAATCAAACGAAGGACGTTGAATCACAAAAAGACGGCATGGATATGAGTCTTGTTGCCATTAATAAAAATACGAATATTTGCTTTTGGGCTGGTGCCAACAATCCTCTGTGGATTATAAGAGCTGATAATACAACAAATAAAGATAAAGATCCGATAGATATAATTTAAGTGTATAAAGGAGATCCGATGCCACTTTCTGTACATCTAAGAATGCAT
>PKSZ01000515.1 GCA_002869425.1 Marinilabiliales bacterium | reverse complement strand
CTTCTGGAAAAACAGTTAATTTATTGTTTATCTAATGGTTTTTACCTTGATACTGCTTACCTTTGCAGGCTCAAAAGTAAAAAATGAGCGAAACATATATCTTGGTAATTGTTTTTGTGATTCAGCTAATATTTAGCTGGCTTTTACATAAATTCTACTATATAAAATCGAGTAAATACACACTTAAAAAAGCAAACCCAACAGGAATCAGGTGGAGCACTCAATCCAAGCCTGTTTCAGGAGGTATAACTTTTTATACCATGTTCATTTTATCAGTCATTGGCTATACAATTTTTTATAATGAGCATGTTTCAGAAAATACTTATTTTTTCCCTATTGTTCTTATTGTAACCATAAGTTTCTTTATGGGTTTAGCTGACGATATCATCAATACTACACCCATCTTTAAATTTATTGTTCAGGTACTTAGTGGAATCATCCTAATATCATCAGGGATTAGCATTCATCTATGTCAAAATGAAATCATCAATTCAATATTTACTGTTATTTGGATTATTGGTATCATGAACTCAATAAATATGCTTGACAATATGGATGCAATAACCACAATTACATCCATATTTATTCTTGCTGGAATTGCCTTTTTGAGTTTTTATACCAACCTGGATTTTGCAAGATTCTTCCTCATGATACTTCTGGCTGTTATTGCTTCTTTGATCTCATTTCTTTTTTTCAACTGGAATCCTTCAAAATTGTATATGGGAGATAATGGTAGTCAATTTTTAGGATCATTTCTTGCTGTTATGGCTGTCATTTTTCTCTGGAATATTTCCGGATCAGAGGTCCTTGCCACGGGGAAACAATTTGTTGTGGTTTTTTCTGCATTTATTATTCCAATAAGCGACACATTTGCTGTTACAATTAACAGGCTTAGAAAAGGAAAATCACCTTTTGTTGGAGGAAAAGATCATACTACTCATAATTTATCATATCTAGGACTTAATGATAAAAATATTGCAAGATTATATGCTTTACTTACATTGCTAGGTGTAACATCATCTGTTATTATGGTAGTAGTTATAGAGAAATGGAGTTATCTACATACTATATTATTTTCCATTTACCCTTTTATAGTGCTAATCACATTATATATCATTACATTAAATAAAAAAAAGCAGAATGAAGATCATTAGAAACCTTGCTCTAGCTACAATATTTATTATTGGTCTGGTTTATACCACTGGTTTCTTTATCAATTCAACAATACCAGAAAAAGAAGACAAAGAGTTCCACAAAGAATTTAATAATAATTACGCAATCTACGCTGTTTCTCTTCCAGAGAACCTGGAGTTTGCAGGTGAAAAAGTACCCCTGGAATTCATTGATATACGTGAAAGTCTGGACAGAGAAATTCTGGTTAATACCTACTGGCAGTCACAAACCATGCTTTTCCTTAAAAGATCAAATAAGTTCTTTCCGATAATTGAACCCATTCTTAAAAAAAATAACATACCCGACGATTTTAAGTATTTAGCTGTTGCTGAAAGCGGACTTCAAAATGTTGTATCGCCTGCAGGAGCTAGAGGATATTGGCAATTTTTAAACTCTACTGGAAAAGACTATGGATTGGAAATCAACAACGAAGTAGACGAACGTTATAGCATTGAAAAATCGACTGAAGCAGCTTGTAAGTATCTACAGGAATCGTATAAAAAGTATAAGAACTGGACCCTTGTAGCTGCTTCATATAATGTAGGAATGAGGGGGTTAGACAAACAACTGGTAAGACAAAAGGAAAGTAATTATTACAATCTTCTCCTAAACAATGAAACAGCACGTTATCTATTTAGAATTCTGGCCATTAAAACAATACTTTCACAACCCAAAGAATTTGGATTTCATTATAGAGCTAAAGATCTCTATTATCCCATCAGGTATAATAATATTACAGTAGATACAAGCATTACAGATTGGGCTGATTTTGCAAAAACCCACAATACTAATTATAAAATTCTAAAATTACTCAACCCTTGGTTAAGAGATGTAAAACTAACAAACAGTTCTGGAAAGAAATACCAAATTAAAATTCCAAAAGAAAACGGGAGGATGTTCATTTTACCAGATAGTGTTTTAACCGACAGCTTGAAATCCAATCAATAGATATTATCAGTGAAAGAGACCGAGAAGATTGAAATATTTGGAGCAAAAGAACACAACTTAAAGAATATAAGNAAGAAATAAGCTAACTGTAATTACAGGACTTAGTGGTAGTGGTAAATCATCACTTGCCTTCGACACATTGTACGCTGAAGGACAACGCAGATATATTGAAACTTTTTCGGCCTACGCACGGCAATTTATTGGAACAATGGAAAGACCTGAAGTAGATAAAATAACAGGGCTTAGTCCTGTTATTTCCATTGAACAAAAATCAACAAACAAGAATCCTAGATCAACTGTTGGAACCATTACTGAAATTTATGATTTTCTAAGACTTCTCTATGCACGAGCAGGAATCGCATACTCGTACAACACAGGAGAACAAATGGTTAAATACACTGAAGACCAAATTATTGATCTTATTCTTTCTTCTTACATAGATAAAAAAACCTATATTCTTGCTCCTGTTGTAAACAACCGAAAAGGACATTATAAAGAGTTATTTGATTCGATTATGAAAAAGGGCTTCCTGTATGCCCGAGTTGATGGAAAAATCACAGAACTAAAATATGGGTTTAAGGTAGACAGATACAAAACTCATAACATCGAAATACTGATTGACAAACTAAAAGTTACTGAATCTGATAAGAAAAGACTGAAAAATTCAGTTTCAACAGCTTTCAAACATGGTAAAGGAACCATTATGCTTTTAAATCAGGACGAATCAGAAATTAAATTCTTTAGCAAGCAATTAATGTGCCCGGTTACAGGTATCTCTTATAATGAACCAGCCCCACACAGCTTTTCTTTTAATTCACCACAGGGAGCTTGTGAAAAATGTAATGGTTTAGGCACCATCAATGAAATTGATATCCGTAAAATTATACCCGATGATTCTAAATCAATTAAAAATGGAGGTATTGTTCCGCTGGGAAGCTATAAAAACACGCTAATATTCTGGCAAATAGAAGCGATA
>PKSZ01000113.1 GCA_002869425.1 Marinilabiliales bacterium | reverse complement strand
TTCAATAACTTCTCTGGTAATTTTGTCACTTCTGATGATAACAGCTTCTGCTTTTGAACAAGCTCCAATCAGTTCAGATTTATCAGAATACTTCTCAAGAGTCATAAGATTATAACCTGCAGCATCAACTATTTTCTTTATTCCTTCGACAGCTGCTTTTGCGAATGGTTTTTCTGTTGCTATCAGTACATTTTTCATCGAATCAAATTTTATCGTATTATGCAATTATTTTTTACTTTCAAATTCCTTCATAACAGCTACAAGAGCTTCAACACTTTCCTTTGGAAGAGCATTGTATGTAGAAGCTCTAAAGCCACCTACAGATCTGTGACCTTTAATACCAGTCATTCCTTTTGAAGTAGCAAACTCAAGGAATTCTTTTTCCAACTCTGCATACTCTTCATTCATAACGAAACAAATATTCATTAATGAACGATCTTCCGGATTGCTTACAGTTCCTTTAAATAACTTATTTCTGTCAATTTCATTATAAAGAAGCTGAGCCTTCTCTATATTTACTTTTTCCATTGCTCCAATACCGCCATTATTCTTTAACCATCTTAATGTTTGTAATGCGGCAAACAGAGGAAGAACAGGTGGTGTATTGAACATAGACTCCTTATCGATGTGAGTTCTGTAATCAAGCATTGTAGGAATTGCCCTGTCAACCTTACCCAAAATATCTTCTTTAACAATGATAAATGTAATTCCGGCAGGTGCTAGATTTTTTTGAGCACCACCATAAATCAGGCTATACTTTGAAACATCAATCGGACGACTGAAAATATCAGAAGACATATCTGCTACCAAAGGCATATTTACATCAAAATCTGTTCTGATTTCTGTACCATACAGAGTATTATTTGTTGTAATGTGGAAATAATCTGCATCTGAAGGAATTGTATAGCCTTTTGGTATATAATTGAAATTTGCATCTTTTGAAGAAGCGACTTCTACTACCTCTCCAAAAAGCTTAGCTTCTTTTGCTGCTTTTGATGCCCATCCACCCGTTACCAGGTAAGCTGCTTTTTTCTGAAGAAGATTAAATGGAATCATCATAAATTGCGTTGAAGCTCCACCTCCGAGAAATAATACCTGATATCCGTCTGGTATATTCAGCAATTCTTTAAATAATTGCTGAGCTTCTGACATAACAGCTACAACTTCTTTACTTCTGTGCGATACTTCCATTATTGAAAGACCTGTTCCTGCAAAATTTGTCACTGCTTTAGCTGTTTCTTCAATTGTAAACTGAGGCAATATTGACGGTCCAGCGTAGAAATTATGTTTCTTCATATCAATGGTTTTTTATTTGTTAATAACTACCGAATTATACTCGCAATTTGCGAATATTTTTTCCAAAAATAAACCTTTTAGATATGCTTTGCATCATGCCTGCAACAACAGACAATTAAAGAAACTATCTAAAGAAAGATGCTATAAAATCTTTCTGATGCGTATAGGTTAAAGAGATTTCAAAACCACCACGACCACGTGTGGCTGTCTTCAAACCTGAAAAATTAATATCATAACTTAACCCAAAACCAAATTCTTCATAATTAAATCCAAGACTTACAACAGCAGCATCTTTATGACGATATTGTCCTCCTACATTTATATAATAATGATCTGTTCCTTGTTTTAAATCGTAATGCAAAAGTAGTCCTAAATTAATATCGTGATTTTTAGCCTGATACATATACAAGGCATTGGGTTCAATAGCAAAATGATCGTGTAATTGAATCATGGTTCCTGCATAACCTACCCAGCGACGATACTGATAGTTGTCGCTTCCAATATACTTTTCTTTAGGTTGCGTTAAATGAAAAGTTGAAAAACCTGCATAAACGGGTAAGATATTACTCACAGCACTTTTTCCCTTAAATACATCAAAACGCTCTCGGGTATAGTAATATATACCAAAATTCATATCAAACAGAGTTTCTTTGTTTTTATCGAAAACTTCGTTATTGCTTAGTGTTGGGTCAAAATCGCCGAGTGCAGAAGAATACTGATCATCGAAAACCAGATTATCAAGATTTACACTTTTATGAATCAGGCCAAGCTGGATTCCTGTATGCAAATGATGCATATCATTGTTATCGGTTATCCTGAAGGCTCCCGATACATGAAAATTTAATTCATTCAGGTTTCCAGCTCCTGCTGTGTTATTCATAAGAATAATACCCACTC
>PKSZ01000434.1 GCA_002869425.1 Marinilabiliales bacterium | reverse complement strand
GCTATCGCTCATTAAAATTTGCTCTACATAGTAATGGTATGCCTTTTCAAATTCGCCGGTTTTTAATGAGTATATACGCATTCTGTTAGCTGCTTCCTTAACCTGCTCGGGATAACCAATTTCTTTGGTTAGCTTATAACACTGTTTGGCATACAATCCAAAGTTTTTAATATCATTTTTTTCTAAATAAATATCACTGATATTCCCAAGATTGATAGCAATACCTTCCCTATCTTCAATTTTCCCGTACAAATCAAGACTTTGATTATAGTATTCTAATGTAACATCAAAAACAGAGTCTCTTGTCTTCTAACTTGTATTTGTATCTCCCAAAGTATTATTAAAGAAAACGTTTCCAAGATTATTATAGGTGATTGCCATACCCTGGATATCGTCTAGTTCTTTTTGAATATCCAATGCCTTTTTATTATAATCAATCACTATTTTCAGGAGTGAGTCGCGCAGTATGAAATCTCCTGAATTATTCGCATTGCCGCTTTGTACAAAATAGACTGAAGCCATATTTCCATAGCAGTCTGCCATATCTTCTTTAATATTCAGTTTTTTACTTAGCTCCAATGCTTTTGCCCAGTATTTTAGTGCTTCATCGGAATCGCCCTGAAAATGATAAATTATAGCCAGATTGTTATATGTTGAAATTAAACCATATTCGTTATTTGTTCTCTCATAAATATCAAGACACTGCGCAAAACAATCCAATGCATGACTATAATCTCCTATATTGTAATAAGTATAACCTATATTATTTAAAGCAATTGCAATATCTCTATCATAATTTAGTTCCTGCGCAAACTTCAAGGTTTTATTAAAATACCAGATGGCTTTTTGGGCATCCCCTCTCATCTGAGATTCATAGAATCCTATATTGTTGTAAATCAATCCCAACTGAAACTTTACTGTATTTTCCAATATTGTATCTCTCGGTACTTTTTCCAATACGTATTCCAATAATTGCTCAGCCTTCGGCAAAGCTATTTCCATTAACAGGTTTGCAGTATCCGGCTGATTCAGACATATTAAATTGTAATAATAAATATAAGAACTAAGTAATGAAGTATCTAAAGGACAAGGAACTGAACATGCATTTTCCTGCTCCTTGATTTTTTCTTTCAGACTGTCAATTTCATGCTGATCCTGAGCGAAAGAATAATTCACAACAAAAATAAGAATCCATACCGTATTCAGTAACTTAAAATATCTCATGAATTAGATAAAGATAAACAATGTTTTCAATTAATTTAATATGAAACTTTTACACTATTCTTTTTTACAACAATTTTCATTTCTTCAAGTGGCTTTAAACCAATAGATAAACGATTGCTGTTATATTGCTTTCTTTCTTCATCACTCATTTTTTTCCAGGGAGTTGGAATGATGTAATAAACCTGCTGTTTTCCCATATACAATAAATGCCTGTCTATAATCCATGCATACATACGCGGTTTAATTGCCCCTTCTCTAAAAGCTTTATGCAAAACCTCACCCATTATGTGATTTGCTGTGTCTTTATCATAGTGCAGAATAATAATACAAGCTTTACTGTGCGTTTCCTCTCCTACCATTTTCTCTGAAGGAAAACCATTTCCAGATATTATCGCTTTAAGCAATTCAATATTGCTGCTATCTACTCTCCACCATTCTTCCATCAATTGTTTTGCTTTTATTCTCTTCTTTTCCTTATACTCAAAAGTAGTGTCGTGTAAACATTTACCATAATACTGTCTGGCATTATAGTATTTCCGGCCTCTTACCCTCTGATCTTCTTTGGCAATACTATCCAGCTTTGCCTTCAGGTATGCATTGATATTCTCTTTGGATTTCTTTAGTTCATCTTCACAATAAGACTGGAACTCCTGATCTTTATTCTTCTTCGCCAAGCGTTTACCAAGCTGCAAATATTCAACATGAACATAATCAACCAAATCGAATGCCTGCTTCAAATAATAAACAAGACTATCCGTTTGCTCTTTGTCAACACCTTGCTTAACTTTATTGATATATTGATAATATTGCACATAATTATTCTGAGAATAAAGACCTTGCGAAATTGATAAAAAGATGAATCCGAATAAAATAAGCTGCTTCATGATAAAATTCTACTTTAATTAGATTTAGCGTTCTCCTCAATATTAAACTTTCTATCTGAACTCATTAAACTTCTCTTTAACAATATCATAAT
>PKSZ01000119.1 GCA_002869425.1 Marinilabiliales bacterium | reverse complement strand
CTCAAGCACACCCGGTTGATCTTTCTCTGGCAGGAAATTCTAACACAAACTTCACATATAAAAGTGAAGGTTTACATAGTTCTGTTGGTATTGGACTGCACATCGCAATGAACGAAAATTTTATCATTGCTGCTGATTATGGAAAAGCCCTGAATCCACTTGACGGGAATACAGGGCTCTATATAGGTATAGGATATTTGTACTAGTTACATTTGAAATTTTTGCATGTATCGATCCAACGATCGGATGCTGCTCGAGAATGTAAAAGCATTGTTCACAATAAAGTAATTCTGAGGATCTAATACACGCGAATAAGCAAACTTGGCATATTTCAACTTTGTACTTTCAAAACTGAACAATTCCATAATTTCACGGACCTGCTTTGAACTTAAACTGTGGTTTATAGATGCTTGTTTGGCAATTCTTAACTTATCACTATCAAAGGATGCATTTGCAATGGTTCTTTTCAAAGACATGAATCCATCTGGTTGATTATGATGATGGTGAACCGCTTGGTTAACATTATGTACACTTGCAGGAACTGTATTAAAAAATATTATTCGTGTAATGTTTAAACCATAATGTCTGTTTAAATTGGCTGTTACTTTTGCGCCTTCAGGAATGTTTATGATCCCAGAGAATACTACTTCTTTAAAAGAAGGATGCAATGGTGTTGGCTTATGGTGACGTATGATTTTCATATATTTTTTACCAGGAACAAGATTGTGAATTATAATCGATGATCCTGATGATATATATGCTGATGATCCTATTTTTACAGTGTATTTACCAAATTCAAAATAACGAAGCTTTAATACTGAAGCTTTTGAACTATCAGTAAATAATAAAAATAATGAGCAAATTAAGATGGTTGTGATTAGTTTTTTCATGGCTTTGTCCTCCAATGATTAATTTCTGGAAGAACAATTCAATTTATGTGCCAAAAAAAACTACTTCTTTTCAATCTTATAATCTATGATAAAATCCTTTGGAGAAAAATTTTCAGGATCTATTTTCACAAGCTTATATTCATTATCATAACGAATTACATAAATTCCTGTATTCTCATATCCTCCGGTTGAGCTAATCTTTCTGAATGAAAATCTACTTTGCAACATTATCCTGTCTTCAAGGCAATGCCTGTAATTTTCACCATACAACATAAACATTTCCATGAAATACCTTGCAATATCATACCCACACATGCTATAATTACACGTACCATATTCAAGCGGTTCTGCTTTAAACTTATCCCTGTAATGAACCACAAAATTGATTACCTCCGGTGAATCATAATCAATATAATACGGTAAAAATGTATTCATATAAAGGTTATGTAAATATTCCAATTCAATATTATCGAATTTTTGCCAGGCTGGTAATCCAAAAAGGATTATCTTTTTATCCTCTGCAATTGAATTTAGTTTTGTTATAATATCACTAACAAAAGCCTGGTCTGCTGAAGGGATAATCAGTAAGTTTTCAGCTGTATCATTAATTGCTTTCGTTAATCCATCTATTTTACATTTATTATAGTCAAGGATTGTAATTTGTAATGAATCATCCGGATACTTTCTATTGAAAGCAGTCGAGAATTTTTCCTGGTATACTTTGATGAACTCCAGTTCCTTCTTTTCTTCCTGGTGAACAACAATTAGTTTTTTATCTCTAAAGTTGGAAAGAAAGTTTGTTATTTCATCCAATTGTGTAGACATGGAAGGATTTACTTGCAGCAAATAAGGATTGGATGCTGTTATATTTTTTTTCGAATAAAACGGAGACACAAGGTTTATTTTATGTTCTTTTGAAAATTCTGAAACCAGTGCAAGATTCTTACTAAAAGCGGGACCAATAATCAGATTGTTTCTTAGAAACTCAGGTTTGGCAATAATCTGAGCTGTTGTAGCCGAATCCTTTTTTGTATCATATACGAAAAGATTGATGATTAATCCCTTATTTCGCATCGAATCAACAGCAATAAGTAAACCCTCATAAAACTCGAGGAAAGGTTTTGCTTTAGGGAAATAATGCTTTCCCTGTGCTATTTCTTCTTCATTTGCGACATCCATTTCATCCAGGTTAAATGGTAGCAATAGAGCTATATTAAAAGGTTTATTATACTCTTTATAATCAAACTCATCACATGGAACAGCCAGCGTATCTACCATTTCATCCAGTTTTGCAGTATCTAATATTTCTGATNATTTCTGATTCAGCAATCAAAGAATCCGGTTCATACGAAACCGCTTCAATTTCTTTTTCAGAAACAATTCTGATTTTTATCTTTTCACCCGCAACCAAACCGGTTTCCTTTAAAGAAGGATTATCATTGATAATATCCTGAATCGTAAGATTATATTTTTTGGACAAAGAATACAGCGTTTCCTTCTTTTTAACCTTATGCATTTTATATTCCTTATCATCATCACCTTCAGTCTCATTATTCTGTACCCGAGAAACAGTATTTTCTTCGTTTCCCTTAGACAAAGTATCCGTCGTTGTATTATCTGCTACATCAGTCTCCTTTTCCTTATTAGAATCTGCAACTTGAGGAATACGGAGCAATTGTCCGGGTTTGATCCCTTTTTGGGCTTCAGGATTATTTTCATAAACAAGGTCAACAGTTGTTTTATAGCTTTTTGCAATAGAATAGACTGTTTGTCCTTTTTCAACTTTATGATATAAATATTTTCCAGCTCCATCCATTTCTTCCGGAGTGCTGTTTCTTCCTTTTATTACAGGAATTCTTAGCTCCTGTCCTATTTTTAGGCCATCAAAAACATCAGGATTTTCAAGTGCTATATCTTTTTGAATTACATTGTAGGCTTTTGAAATACCAAAAAGAGTTTCTCCCTTCTTTACTCTATGCAGGTAAAACTTTTTCCCATCAACCGATA
>PKSZ01000182.1 GCA_002869425.1 Marinilabiliales bacterium | reverse complement strand
TAAAATACTTCTTAAGAAAACTCATAACTTCATGAGAAGGAATTGTTGTTAGCCCTGAAGCAATAATTTTCTGAGGATCTGTAACTGCAATTCCTGTTCTCTTTCTACCGTAATCAATTGCCAATATTCGAGCCAAATTCATTAATTTTACTACAAATATAATAAGTCAACAGCATACTTCTTCTGTTCACTTGAAATTTTATCCTAAAAAAGAAATTTTGCAGATATTATCGACAATCTGTAGATTTTTTTCTATTTTGTGAACAGATTAGGATATAAACCCAAAAAACATACCACTACTATGAAAGTCAAAATTCTACTTTCAGTTTTTTTAACTGCTTGTGTAATTAATTCATTTGGACAGTCAATGACGGTCAATACATCCATCTACACTGCCGAAGAACTCGTACAAGACGTATTGATTAATGGCTGTGTAACAGCAGATAATATTGTCAACATTGGAGATTACTCCGGATCAAATGCTGCAATAGGATATTTTAATGCAAATGGAACAGGATTTCCATTTAATGCAGGAATTATTCTTTCTTCAGGATTAGCAGAGGATGCACCTGGATCAGGAAGTACTTTTGCCTCTACCAGTCTTGGCTTAGGAGGTGATCCAGATCTGGACAATCTACTAGGAGGTTTCTGGTCTTCACAGGATGCCGTAATTCTTGAGTTCGATTTTGTTCCATCATCAGATACTATCCAATTCCGATATATTTTTGGTTCAGAAGAGTATCCAGAATATGTAAACAGTAGTTATAATGATGTTTTTGGTTTTTTTATTACCGGTCCAAATCCATCGGGAGGAACCTACAACAGTGAAAATATTGCATTGATTCCAAACACAACAACATACGTATCGATTGATAATGTTAATGATGTTAGTCCCTCAAATCCACAATATTATGTTGACAATCAAAGTGGTAATATTAATGTTTATGACGGACATACCACTCCTCTTACAGCATGGGCTCTTGTAACTCCCTGTGAAACATATCATATTAAACTGGCTATTGCTGNATGCAGGCGACCAGATATATGACTCTGGCGTATTTATTGAAGCAGGAAGTTTTTCATCTGGAGGACAGGTTTCCATGAATAACCCAGACCCTGTTTATGGTAGTAATAATGACCTTTATGAAGGTTGTGAAAACTACTATGTATTTTCAAGAATGGATACCAACGACACGTCTTTCCCTATTCAGGTAGATTTACAAATTGGAGGAACTGCGCAACAGGGAGATGGTACTGGTACAGGTGACGATATCACCGAATTCCCGACTTCATTTACAATACCTGCTGGTCAGATTTACGATACGATATGGTATAACGCATATGTTGATGGCGTCACAGAAGGAACTGAATACATTGTTATTGGATTGCTTTCAGGATGTCCATGCAGTATAAATTCAATTAACGATACAATATACATATACGATGACATTCCGTTCAAGGCAAGTATGACATCTATGGATGTTACCTATTGTGATGGAAATTATCCGCCACAAATTGATCTTGAAGCGGTTTGTCAAAGTCACCCACCAGATTTTGTAACTTTTTCATGGTCAACTGGAGTGACAGAATTTGGTACATGGGACCCTATAGATCAGGTTTCTGAAAGCATTATTACAGTTGCTCCAACTATGGGCGTATCTACATATTATGTAACGATAGCTGACTTATGCGGCAATCAACATATTGATAGTGTTAACATACTTGTCTCAGATATGATGCCTCCATCAATTACTTCATCTGATGATTTGGATGGTACATGTAATGGTGAAATACAAATAGCTCCTAATGGAGGCACACCCCCTTATTCATATTCATGGTGGTTAAACAATACTCTAGAATCCAGCTGGAATGATCAGACAGATTTAAACAACCTATGCTCCGGTAATTATCAACTTGTTGTATATGATGCTATAGGTTGTTCCGATACAACATTGATCACCATTGATCATGTTTCATCTCCAATTGCTAATTTCTCTGCGAATTACACATCGGTTCTTGCCGGTGCAAATATACAATTTACGGATCAGTCACAATACGCACCAACATCCTGGTCGTGGACATTTACCGGAGGAACACCTTCAAGCTCAACAGCACAAAATCCTTCTGTGGTATATAATACTCCTGGAACCTATGATGTAGAATTAACGGTAAGCAATGCCTATGGTACGGATTCACACACTGAGACTTCCTACATAACAGTTAATCAATCGACGCCTCCAATTGCAGATTTTGTTGCAAATGTTACTTCTATTTTAGAAGGGGAATCTGTTACATTTACAAATTTGTCACAAAACAGTCCTTCTGCATGGAATTGGTCATTCCCCGGTGGTAGTCCAAATGGATCTTACGATCAGGCGCCTCCTACAGTAACATATTACACAGCAGGAACATATGATGTTATTCTTTCTGTTGCCAATACATATGGCAACGACACGGAGACAAAAACTGAATATATTGAAGTAACAGCAGCAGCATATCCACCTTATGCTGATTTTTCTCCAATGAATGCAGCAAAATGTGTTGGAGCACCTGTTACTTTTACAGATCAGTCTCAAAATAATCCATCAGAATATTATTGGACCTTTGAAGATGGTAACCCTGCAACTTCAACATCTCAAAATCCTGTAATCACATGGGATCAGGCAGGAACTTATACCATTACACTTACTGTAACGAATTCTGAAGGCTCTGATACAGAAACAACCAGTATAACACTAACGGATCCACCATCGCTGGTTATCTCAACCATGCCAACTGATTGCGGTGCCTCAACAGGTACAGCTGCGGTTGGTGTTGATGGCGGTACACCTCCATACTTTTACAACTGGTCTACAGGCAGCAACCAGGATAATGTCAGTAATTTACAGGCAGGACTTGTCAGCATTACTGTTACAGACAATCACCAATGTATTGTTACACAAACTTCCTTAATCACAGATGGTGGTGATGTGACAGCTTCAATTAGTACAACAGATGCAAGTTGTTTTGGCTCTCTGGATGGTGAAGCTTCAGCTTCGATATCGGGAGGAACAGCCCCTTATTCATATAACTGGTCTGAAGGTTCTACAGGAAGCAATATTTCAGGTCTTGCGGCCAACGACTACTCATTGACCGTTACCGATGCAGGATCATGTGCATATGCAACGGCCTTTACAATTACTCAACCAGAAGATATGATTGTAAATGCAAATGTGAGTAACTCTTCTTCTCCAAGTGATT
>PKSZ01000441.1 GCA_002869425.1 Marinilabiliales bacterium | reverse complement strand
CCTCAGCGAGCTCTTCTTTTACTTTGTCCCAAACCTGCTCCTTCTCTTCCCAATCAAAGCCAACCCCCTTGACTTTCTCCTGGATTCTATTCGCTTTCACCATAGCAGGAACTCCTTCTGAAATACCTCCCAACACCGTTTTCTTTTCACCTTCCTTTAACTTTAAGGCCTCCCAGTTTTTCTTAACAGCTTCTTCATCTGGGGCTTCCGTTTGTCCGTAAATATGTGGATGTCTATAGATTAATTTTTCATTTAAGGATTGAATAACATCGGTTATATCAAATGCTTTCTTTTCCTCTCCAATTTTAGCATAAAAAACAATGTGTAAAAGTATGTCTCCTATTTCCTTCTTTATATCGTCAGGACTATCCTTAACAATTGCATCAGCCAACTCAAATGTCTCTTCAATGGTTAACTTTCTCAGGCTTTCAAAAGTCTGTTTTTTATCCCAGGGACACTTCTCCCTTAGCTCATCCATTATATTCAACAACCGCTCAAACTCTTTTAACCTCTTGTCCATGCAATTCCTCTATTTTTTAGGTACCCTGTCAAAAATATTGTCAACAGTCCATGCCTGTGTATCTTTTACAAACCACTGTTTCACAGTAGCCCAAAATTCTTTAAACAGCTTTGACTTTCTATAATTTTCCAATGAATCTTCAGATTCCCACATGCTATAACTAAAGAAAATATTCTTTTCATTCTTATCCTTAAGGAACTCTAAATGCTCACATCCTTTAAACTGCTGGATTTTTTGCATTGTAGGCTCAATAAATTGGATAAACTCTTCAATTTTTGAAGGGTTCACAGTCATTTTAACGATTCGGGTTATCATAAAATTTAATTCTAATATTTGACTTCGTATGAAGGTTCAGCAATTCAGCTGCATTCCCATTATTTATTGCTATTTCCAAATAATTCAACGAATTAAACAAAGCAAGCAATTCGCCATCGCTGGTCTCGTTGTAGGTCTTGTTTATTTTTGTAATCTTATAATAATTACTCTGGACAAAAATCTCAAAGGGTCTGTTTTTTCCTACCTGATAGAATAAATCGTTGGTAATATTTGTAATTGCATTTTGATAGGAATCAATATACAGGACATCACCTTCAATTGTAGCATCNAATAGTTTGCAGAAGAGGAACTGTCCGAAATAACTTTTCTTTATCAGCCCCTAATAACCTCATTTGCCCTCCTTTAGCCAGATAACCTGCTACTTTTACTAAGACTGTTAATTCAGGAAATGTACTGTCACAAATACCTTCTACTGGACTATTTTCAAGGTTAATCTCAACTATCTTATCTGGTTTTTCTTCGAAAACCAATCCAAAAATACCATTGTCTGCTCCAATAAAATAATGTCCATCATTATAAAATACAATAAATGGATGATTTTCTGTTCTCTCACTCTTAACAGCAACCAGATGAATACTTCCTTCTGGATAAAACTTATAACTATTCTTGAGCGCAAATGCAGCCTGAGCAATATTAAACTTTTGAATATCTGATGAAATTTCTATTGCCTGAACTCCTGTTTCTGTTAGCAAAGCCCCTTTAACTGCTGCCAGATAAAAATCTGTTAAATTCCATTCACTCGTAATTGTAACTACAGGCATTTACTTATGCTCCTTATTTATTCCACATGTTTTCAACAAGAACCCTTTTTATCAAAAATTTGTCCTTATTTTGTGTACTCCAAAAATAAAGAATATTATAGAATTTTATGATAGAAAAGGAGATATATTTAGAAGGGATCGACCCCTTAATATTTTTTGGCATCAACAACTCTAACTTTTCAATACTACGAAAACATTTTTCCAAATTAAAGCTCATAGCTCGGGGAGGAACAATCAAAGTTGAAGGAGAAAACACTGAAGTCGCAAAATTTGAAAGAGTTTATAGTCTGATTGAAGCCTATATCTCCAAATATAATCGATTAGGAAAAGAAAGCCTGTTAAGTATTATAAGTGATTCTGGTGAAGAATTTATCAAGAGCCAGGAAGAAATGGACAATGCCTTAATATATGGCAGCTCAGGAAAAGCCATTAAACCCAGAACGACTCAGCAAAAGGTAATGGTTGAAAAATACGAGTTAAACGATTTGCTTTTTGCAATTGGCCCAGCAGGAACAGGAAAAACATTTGTAGCCATTTCATTGGCAGTAAAAGCACTAAAAAACAAGGAAGTAAAAAGAATTATCCTTAGCAGACCTGCTGTCGAGGCAGGAGAACATCTGGGTTTTTTGCCCGGTGATATGAAAGAGAAACTGGATCCATACCTTCAACCCTTGTACGATGCTCTTTTGGAAATGATACCTCCTAAAAAACTGGCCGACCTGTTTGAAGATAATATCATACAAATTGCGCCACTTGCATTTATGAGAGGACGAACTTTGAGTAATGCTTTTGTTATCCTTGATGAAGCTCAGAATGCTACAGTCAAACAGATGAAAATGTTCCTCACACGAATGGGTGAAAATTCAAAATTCATTGTTACTGGCGATATCACACAGATTGACCTCCCGGACAAAAGACAATCCGGATTGTTGGTCTCACGAAATGCCCTGAAAAACATTGAGGGTATTGCAATGATTGAATTTGGAAACGATGACATTATCAGACACAGACTGGTAAGACATATTGTAGATGCTTATAATCGTGAAGAAGAACTATATGAACAATTAAAAAAAGCAACTCCGACAAAAGATAAAACTGAAAATAATTGATTATTAATGCTAAACCTATAAAAGTCACAAAAAATGGAAAATGCCTTAACTGTAACCAATTTCAATTTCGATGGACAAAAGAGTGTTTACAAAGGAAAAGTAAGGGATGTTTATAATATTAATAACGAGCATCTTGTCATGATTGTAAGCGATAGAATATCTGCTTTTGACCAGGTTCTTCCCAAAGGAATACCATATAAAGGTCAGGTTTTAAACCAAATAGCAGCTAAATTTCTGGATGCTACTGCGGATATTGTTCCAAATTGGAAAATTTCGGTTCCGGATCCAATGGTAACAGTTGGCCATAAGTGTGAACCATTTCAGATTGAAATGATCATAAGAGGATACCTTACAGGTAGTTCCTGGAGAGAATACAAAAAGGGCAATCGAGAAATATGTGGTGTTAAAATTCCCGATGGTATGCAAGAGCATGAAAGATTTCCTGAACCTATTATCACACCTACAACAAAAGCTGAAACAGGTCATGATGAGAACATCAGCAAAGAAGAAATAATTAAGCAGGGATTGGTTTCTGCAGAAGATTATGCACTACTGGAAAAATATACTTACGAACTTTTTCAGCGAGGTACAGAAATAGCAGAAAAACAAGGTCTT
>PKSZ01000747.1 GCA_002869425.1 Marinilabiliales bacterium | reverse complement strand
TGTCAGATTTCAGACCATGTCTTGTTTGAAAATTGGCAATGGCAGATGCAATAGAAGTGTCTTAAAGATAAAAACATAAGTTTTTTAGGCTGTCAATATTATTCTTCAACCTGTATTTGGCAATTGTTGACGCATATGCAGTTGAGTCCAGATCACCCAGAATCATTAGTTTTTGAGCAATTGAAAAAATATAATCAGAAGTATCTCGGGGTTCAATTCTTATTGAATCCGGAATTAAATTCCAGTCAATGATTCCAATTCGATTGTGGTAATCTGTTAATGCTTTATTTAACCCAAATCTATCATTTTTTGGTGCGAACAGAGAATTTAGCTTTTGTGGATTTTCTGCGTAATTTAATGGAAGAAAAATATTATTCTGTATTGTATCTTTGTGTAAGCTGTGATGAAAACCGAAAAGGCTGTCAGGGTTGGTTCTTCCGTTATTTAAGTCGGAATAATAACATATCATTGCATGAGCCGTTAAGAATTCGAGTTTTGATAATTTAATGTATTGATCAGTTGAATTGATATCATGGCTCAATGTAATTTCCTTATAAAGCGTTTTTAGACTGGGATAATGATAAAAAGTTTTATCAAGACCTTTTAAATCTGCTGACTTCAGAATATCTAGATAATTTGTAAACTTATTTTTTTCTAAAGCATGGATAAATATCGGCGGATTGTTCTGGTAAAAATGAATAATTGTATCGAAATATCTTAGAGGCGCAATACTTGTGTCTTTTCTGATGATTCTCTCCATATTACTGGAAAAGAATTTATGAAATTGTGTTACATTAAGACTATTATTTTTTTTATCTGATTTTTGAGTATGATTATGCTGTCCCGTATCACACTGTATGCATGCAATAAGAATTAATCCAAAAATTATATTTCGAATAAACCTGAACATAACCCACCACTTTACTATTTATACTTGATTTGGAGATGAAAGATTCGCTTTTTTGCTAAAAGTGGGTTATTTATTGATCAATATTAAGCAGAAGAATGCGGAATTTATAAAATGCCCAGGATAGAAAGGATTCTTCTTGTGATATTTAGCCTTGCAAAATTAAACCTTTTGTGTGAAGTTTTACCGTTGATGGTTGTTGCAAAATAATATACATTGTTATTTTTTTCGATAAAACCAATATACCAACCCAGTTTATATTTTGGGCAGGTTCCTGTTTTTGTATAAATAGAATATTCATTGGTTTTTTCAGATAGTATAAGATTTTTGACGGTCTTAATATTTTGAGCTGAAAAAGGAAGATTTTCGTTATAAAATTTTCGTAAAAATTCAATTTGTTCTTCTGGTGATATTTTTAGATCGCCGTATAACCAAAATGGCTTGTTTAACTTTCCGATCAAATGATTTCCATAGTCAATGCTATCCAGATAATTTGCAATTGTAAGAGAATCAACATTTTTTAAGGCTTTATCGAAATACCAAACCACTGAATTCTCAATGGCTGATTTAAGTGTATGATTCTTATTCCATTCATCTATTTCGTATTTGGTGCTATCCCATTTTATTTCATAATCTGGTCCATCTACTACGTTTTCTTCAAGTAATATCAGAGCAGAAAGGATTTTAAAGGTTGAGGCAGGAGGGAAGCGTAGTTTGCATTGACCGGAGTTATAGTATACCCATTGATTTTTATTATGATTGTAGAGAACAAAAGCACCATTGAAACCATTGTCCGTAAAAATTTCTTTGAAATCATCCCTTACAACCACTGGTTTTTCAGAGCATGAAGAGACCAGTAAGGAAATAATTATTAGCAATAAATTAATTCGTAAAAGCATACTCAATGATGTTAGCGCCCATTTGAAGGGCTTTTTGTCTTATGTTATCAGGATCGTTATGAACTTCTCTGTCTTCCCATCCATCTCCCAAATCGCATTCATATGTGTAAAAGCAAACCAATCTACCTTCGTATATGATGCCAAATCCCTGTGGAGCTTTCTTATCATGTTCATGTACTTTTGGAAGTCCTTTGGGAAAACTATATTTCTGGTGATAAATAGGGTGAGAATACGGTAACTCAACAAAATCAAGATCAGGAAAAACTTTTTTCATCTCCCTCCAGATGTATTGATTCAAACCATAATTATCATCAATATGAAGAAAGCCACCAGATGTAAGGTAAGTACGAAGATTGGATGTTTCCTGTTCTGAAAACACCACATTCCCATGACCAGTCATATGCACCAGAGGGTAATTGAATA
>PKSZ01000191.1 GCA_002869425.1 Marinilabiliales bacterium | reverse complement strand
TTTTGAAAAGATTATACATAGAGACATACGGATGCCAGATGAATGTTGCGGATAGTGAAGTTGTGGCATCTATCTTAAAAGGTCAGGATTACATAATTACTGAAAATGATAAAGATGCTGATCTCATCCTGATCAATACCTGTTCAATCAGAGAAAATGCAGAGCAAAAAATCTGGGGACGGATAAAAAGCGTCAGTGCATTAAAAAAGAAAAAGCCGGGTTTACTCTTTGGCATCATTGGCTGCATGGCAGAAAGGCTTAAAGAAGAATTGATTGAAAAAACAAAAGTCGTAGACATTGTTGTAGGCCCCGATGCTTATCGAGATATTCCCAAACTTGTAGAAGAAGCGAGTTCTGGACAAAAAGCAATAAATGTATTACTCTCTCAAGAAGAAACTTACGCGGACATCAGTCCGGTGAGAGTTCAAAGCAATGGCGTTTCTGCATTTGTTTCTATCATGAGAGGTTGCAACAATATGTGTTCTTATTGTATCGTTCCATATGTACGGGGCAGGGAGCGCAGCAGACCAGCAGAATCAATCCTTGGCGAAGTACAGGAACTTATTGGAAAAGGATATAAAGAAGTTACCTTATTAGGTCAGAATGTAAACAGTTATTGCTGGGAAAATGAGAATCAGAATATTGATTTCCCGGATTTACTAAAAGGAGTAGCAGACCTGAGTCCAAAATTAAGGGTTCGATTTGCCACAAGTCACCCGAAAGATATGAGTGACAAACTTCTAAAAACCATAGCTGGCAAAGAAAATATTTGCAATTTTATTCATCTTCCTGTTCAGTCGGGCAGTACAGAGGTTCTCTCCAAAATGAATAGAAAGTACACAAGGGAATGGTACCTTGGCAGAATTGAAGCAATACAAAAATACATCCCGAACTGTGCCATTTCCACAGATGTAATGGTAGGTTTTTGTGATGAAACGGAGGAAAACCATCAGGATACAGTTTCTCTAATGAAACAATCCCGGTTTGATTATGCTTACATGTTTAAATATTCAGATCGACCGGGAACCTATGCATCAAAAAAAATGCAAGACAATATTCCGGAAGAAATTAAATCGAAACGACTGACAGAAATAATCGAGTTGCAAAATAAAATCTCAGAAGAAGTAAAAAAAGAATGCATAGGAAAAACATATGAAGTTCTGGTTGAAGGATATTCAAAAAGATCATCAGAACACCTGTTTGGCAGAAATCAACAAAACCAGGTAGTTGTTTTTCCAAAAGGTAATTTTTCGGCTGGAGATTACGTTTTTGTTAAAATAAACAATTGTACATCAGCAACTTTAATTGGAGAAATAGCAGATGATTAGAATTCTGATTCTTTTTGCACTAATACTTTATTCGCTATGCCTGAAAGCTCAAAACAGTGCTGAAAACTACACGAATGTTGCATTTAGAGCGCATACAGGTATAACTTTATCAAAATACCGTGCAGGTTCTGAATATAACTCTACTCCAATTGCAGGACCTATTCTGGGTGCATCTGCCAGCAAAAGAGTTTTCAATAAACTAAGCATAAGCGCCTTAACTCAATACAGTTTAAGAGGATACAACCATTCGGAACCTACTTATAGCATAAAATACAATTGCTTCGACTGGCAGGTACTTGCCAACTACTACATATTCCCAAACCTGGCTATAGGCATTGGATTTCAAAAACAAAACATTCAGGATGCCAATTATTCTACACTAAATTACGAAGTTGGATATGATGAATTGCTTTTTAGAACTGAGCTTTTAAATCAAAAAGGGAAACCAGAATTTATACTGGGTGGCGAATTAAATATTTATGATAAAATTGACTTAAGAATTAAATATTCCTTTTCAGCGCTAAAAAATGATTATCAGGAAATGTATATAAGAAGAAAGGTTACAGAAATAGAAAATGATAAAATCGTTCGTTGGGAAAAACAATATTTTCAGAAATACATGAACTTAGAAATCAGCCTTGCATACAGAATAAACGATTATAAAGTAAAATTCAAGCAGTCGGAAGGCAATACATTGAACAGTCAGGAACCCCTGTCATACAATAAGCTTAAGCTTGCAGGAATGGGTTTGAAAGAAATTCCTCAGAGCATCGGTGGTTTTCGTAATGTATATGAGCTGGATTTATCCAATAACGAACTATCTAATCTCCCAAAAGAATTTAGTAATCTTGTAAATCTTTCAGAAGTCAATTTTTCAGGAAACAAATTCGATAAAGTTGATC
>PKSZ01000557.1 GCA_002869425.1 Marinilabiliales bacterium | reverse complement strand
TATTACATTTAGATATAGATTATTTTTATTTTTATAATACTAATTATTATAGAGTATTTACAATATGGATAATCTTAAGTCCAACTTTTTTTAAGTTGCGAAATAAATGCTATGTATTATGCTGTATTTCTGATACATACAAAACAGTTAACTCCAACTCCAACTTTTTTTAAGCATCATTTTATTTATAGTCCAACCTTTTTTAAGACCAATCATATATTTCAATTATACATTGATTTACTGAATATTACATTGTGATGGATTCACAAACTCCAACTTTTTTTAAGTATAATTTTATTCAAAGTCCAACCTTTTTTAAGCCTGATCAACATCAGAACATATAGTCCTGTTTATCAATAACATAACCATTAGAATAATGACCCGAACTCCAACTTATATTATTCTAATTTGCTAGCTACTCATTCTTATGAACATTTTGCACTAAATAAACTCCAACTTTTTTTAAGTATATCGCCGGACTTACTTCATATTCTACGATCCCATGATGTGATATTATTAAATACGGGTATTTCGGTTTGTTCATAAAAACCAGTGATCTCCAACCTTTTTTAAGCTCACTCGTAATTTGATAATTGTATCTTTTTACGATTTTAATGAAAATTTTTGAAAATATGCTATTTAAGCAAAATGAACATATTCTAACAATATCTCAGAATAATAGAAAATTTTTACCACTTTATTGTTTTTTCCCTATTGCCTTTGTTTTCAATTTATTANTACAAATTGTAGGAATTTTAATAATTGTATTAATTGTATTATATTGTAGAAGGCGCTATAAACCCTATAGAATAAGGCTATTTGAAAGATTTACTCCAACTAATTTTAAGTTAAAACCAACTTTTTTTCATAACAACCCAACTTTATTTAAGATATGGCCAACTAATTTTAAGATTAATCCAACTGATTTTAAGCTTATAAAAGGAGTTTTCCAACTTTTTTTAAGCTATTTCCAACCATATTTTAAAGAGGTTGGAGTTTAGTAAAAGTTTATTAACTTTACCAATTGAAACCATGGAATAATGTCTCAGGAACAAACAAAGAAGAGTAAAGCAGCAGTTCAGCCCAAGGATAAGACTATAGTCCAGCATAATGCCATAACAATGGCTCGCTATACTATGACTTCCATGGAGAAGAAGATTATTTATTATTTATTGTACGTAATAGGGGAGAAGAAGGAATTAAACAACATTATCATCCCGGTAAGTGAACTGGTAGGAAAGTTAAGTGAGGACAAAGAAATCAATTACCAGCACTTACGTAAAGCAACGGCAAAATTAATAGGAAGGGTCTATGAAATACCCAAGACAACTGGTGAAATGTTGCAGGTTGCCATTATATCGAGTGCAGAGTATAAGCCCCGGGAGGGATTGATTGAGGTTTCATTTGACCAGAAGATGAAGCCATACTTATTAGAGTTGAAAAATAATTTTACGATCTTCAAGCTTCACCAGGCATTATCCTTAAGTGGTATATATTCTCAGCGTTTTTATGAAATGCTCAGTCAGTTTAGCGACACGGGTTGGTGGAAGGTTACGGTTGATCATCTGCGTGAATTGTTGAAGTTAAAGAATAAATATTCTGACTACAACATGTTCAAGAAGAAAGTTATTCTGTCAGCGCAGAAAGAAATCCATTCGCATACAGATTTAAGATTTACATGGGAAGAGGAGAAGATTGGTCGTCGTATTGGTATTTTGTTGTTTCGAATACGCAAGGTTGAAGCAGAGCAGATACAAATTCCATTTGAATCTGAGTTGTTAGAGAGGCTTCAAAAGAAGTACTATGTCAAACAAAAGCAAGCCATAACAATTCTAAGGGAGGTTCCTATAAAGGAAGTCAATAAGACATTGTATTCTATTCAGCTGGTTTTCACAGACGGCAAGATTGAAGATCGTGGAGCATACACCTGGAGTGTTTTTAAAAGCAAATACGGCCTTTGACCAAGCAATCGGAGTCCTACTTCCGATAACGTTTAAAATAGATTAAATCCTCGTTAAAATCCTTATAAAAGGGCAATTCAAAATCGACATTACTGCTAAGATCAAACCTCAGCTGATGGATAAACTGTATAATCATTTGCCAATCAGATGATTGATCCTGGAATGTAAGGACAATATTAACATAACTATCATCCTGTTTCTCTTTTGAATTATCATAATCCACCTTTATGAGAGTTTCATCTGGTTTCAGGAATGATTCTATGGTTGATTGAAGCAGTTTTTTTTCTTTCAGATTATCAATAAACCCGACTATTATCAGTTTTACATCCTGGGGATATTTAACAACATCAAACATAAGGTGTGTTATTCCCGGATATTGCTTTGCATATTCTTTTTGAACCATTGAATCAACGACCAGTATTCGCCCCATCAGCATCGTTGTAAATCTCATGCCCGCATTATCGTTGTCAAAAGCCAGTATTAATTTCTGGACCTTATAATTTCTCTGACTTGCTCTATCAATAAAGAAATTCAGGGTTTCAATCTGACCATAATTCAGGTTTCCACCGGAAGCTATGTAGCATATATTATCATCACATTCCGGATCTTTTGTTTTCAGAAGCTCATAATGGCTAATACAATCTATGGCTGATTCCATGACATAAAGTCTATCAATTTTTCTTGACTTGTCAAATTGGCTAATCCAGATCCCGGAATATTTATCACTTCCTTTGAGTGAGCCCTTATACTCTTTGTTTCGAATATCCAGGCCACAGAAACCCTCTTTATTAAATATTGGGAAAACAGTATTTACATATCGCTCACTTCCATTAACCAGTATCCTTTGATTAAATATACGACCAGTAAACTTTTCATGGTTTAATATTTCCTTGCTAAGGCCTCTGGAAAGTAAATATGATAAATCTGAAAATTCCAGTTTATCAAGAAGTAATGGATCAAACTCCAACTGCGTTTTGCTCATAATAGGTTTATTAAAAACATCAGAATTGCCGTCAAT
>PKSZ01000737.1 GCA_002869425.1 Marinilabiliales bacterium | reverse complement strand
TCGGGGCTCTTTTAGCTTATAGACCGTTTCCTGTCCATTTACTCCACACACATATGCTGATAAATTATTTTCGGGATCTTTACATTGAATTTTCAAAACAATGCTGTCTTCAGTGGTACTATACTCACCCTTATATTCAACACTAATATGCGGTAGGTTTTCCAGTATTTTAAAGCTGGAAGTATCAATGTCCAGTTTTTTCAGTCGTTTATAATATGCTCTTTTTAAGGTAGCGATCTCTTGTGGCTGCATAAATGGAAGTTTCTTCATTACAAGATCCGGCCGATTATAAAAAAGATCGAACTGTTCATAGGAATAAAGTTTGTTGCTGAACAAAAAACCAACCCTGGAAAGAATTTCTTTGGAAGCAAAATAATAGCTCTCCTTATCCATGTATATAAAGTCGTACTGATCACTCAAAAACAAGCTTGCAAGATATTCACCGGCTGGATTCCATAAGCGAATACTGCCGTCCTGACCATAACTTAGCAGCAAACCCAGCTCATCGATAACAGCCAATCCAGAAATTGGAGCTTCATGCATTTGATCCAATTCTCCATGAAGTTTATCATGAATAACCAAACTGCCCGGTTCAATTGTAAACTCATTATTTAAAAGGGAACATTTATACTGATTGTGCAACAAATACTCAACCTGATAGCTTCCATTGGAATAAAACAATGAATCTACATACTTTTTAATCTGTTTATCCTTAATCTTCCTGACAATCGTTATAAGATTTTCATCCAGATTCCATTTACAACTCAAACGCTCTGCGCTACTTAATCGACTGGTATGAATATTATGTCTATCGGATTTTATTACTTCAAACCACAAGCTTTTTCCCACCAATGAATCAATTGACAAAATGCTATAATTAATGCCTTCACTTTTTTCTTTATCTGAAAGCTTAAAAGAATTGCTGATGATTTGATTACTAAAAAGATTCATTTTACGGATAATGCCATTATTATATCCCACAAACAGCTCCTTATCTATTACTTCAAGCACATTTATAGCTGGGGCTGCAGCAGAAAAGACCGTAGTTAGTTGCTTTGTTGAAGTATCAAAAAGATAAATATTGCCCTGTAGGTCAGCAAAAGAAAACAATTCACCATTACTGCTAAAATCCACCGAGCTAATCCCCACTCCATCAACAGCATAGTTTGCAACCGTTGAATGCTTTTCTATATCGATAATTCGTGCATAACCGTAAGCAGTACCCAGTGCAATGATATTGTTAGAATATGCAACATCAGAAACAAAATTCAAATCATCATCCAATGCATATGAATAGCTCTTGTTGCTCTTGAAATTATTGTAACTAACCACTCCATCAATATTGGCTTCAAGAAGAAGATATGTATCTGCAAAACGTACCCTGTTGCTTTTGTCATGAAATATTTTTGTAATAGCATAAGGCTTGTCAACAGATATTGTAACTACATTATTTTCGGACTTTCCACCAATGGCCAGAATCCTTAGTTTTTCATTATAATCGATGGTTGTAAATACCTCTTTAGATCTATAATCAATGGTTTGCAGATATCCGCTTTTACGATTATAAAAATGAATGAACTGCCCTCCCAGAGCAAACAGACTATCTTTAACACTAGAAACACAATACACTTTTTCAGGCAGGGAATGTACTTCTTTTATCAGCTCAAGATCTGGAAAAGACCATACTTTTAAGCAGCTATCTCCACCCACTGTTACCAGGCTGGAATCATTGATAAAATCAAAATCTTTTACACCCTGATTATGTGCTATTACAGACTTTCGCTGCAAACCTATTTTATGATTCCAAACAATTAGCTTTCCATCGTCACCAATACTTACAATGTGTAAATTATCCTTATGAAATCGTAACTTATTGATTTTTGAATTGTGCCCGGTTTGAAAAACAGGATGAATATCCTGCTTTTGCCCAAAAAGAAAACCTGAAACAACTAAAAACAAAAAGAATAAAAATATCTGAAGCTTTGTATTGTTCATTGAAACAGCAAGATAGCAATTTAAGCACAAACTAAAAAACTAATGTAAACACCCCATATAAATATCGGTATATTTTACATATGCATCTTCGTAATGCTTTTTCACTTCTGATAGAGCAGTCTGTATTTCCTGCTTCCCTTTTTGATAAGAAGCTACCACGACAATATAATAACCTGCTGTAAAATTATTGTATCCACTGGTATACTCAATGGATATAAATTTCCCATCTTTTTCCCGACCTCTTTGAATGTATGCTGGGAATTCAAAGCCATTTTTTTCACAATTTTCTTTAGAAAAAGACAACCCTACTGCAGCATTATACTCAAGACCACGCAAATCAATTTCATACCCCAGTTGCTTATTTGCGTCTTCGACTACACCTTTGGCTATATTATAATCTTTTGATGCATTGATAATAATAAAACCTTTGGTTACACTTTGATCTTCCTGTGCGGCAAGATATTCCACAGAAACAAAAACAATAAATACAGATAGCAAAAACTTCATTCTGATGAATTTATTAACCAAATATAGTAATCTGAATTTAATTGTTTATTCAATTTTATAAACATATTCAGCCAAATACCTTGCATAAATACTCAAAGTGCTTTCACCTATGCCCAAATTTAAATCGGTACATGCTTCCAAAACAATTAATGAATCATTGAGTTGTGACCTAATTTGGGAAATTTTTTTCGTTAAAATATCTGTATATTCTGTTACTTCATACGCTGAGTTTTTAATGCTGGCAGTAATGGTTTTAAAAACCAGATTTTGCAGATCTTTGTCTGGTTCGATCAAATTAAAACCAGCATTACTTTTTTGTATTGCCTCTTTGTACACTTTACTAATACCACCTGTCCCCAAGGCCAAAATATTGGCAGATTCTTCTTTATTCAGATAACGAATCACAGCTTCTGCTACCGGGATGAACTCAATATTCCTATTTTTCAATTTTGCAAGCCATTGATCGTCCATGAACTCCATATTGAATTTCAATTTCAAACGATTAAGGTATCCGGAATTCCCCATTTTATTCTTCACCTCTAGTAAAGCAGGCGATAGCGTATTACAAGGTAAAGCAATAACATTGGTTTGAATATCTAAATTGTCAAGAAACTTCAGTACCAAATAAGAAAACCAATCAATAGCATCTGCCATTGGCATTCCTCCCGGGAATCCAATTAAAACCTTTTCATCAAGCGGGATAGAGGCTTTACGATATTTATTAATCTGTTCTTTTTTTATTTCTGCTAACCAAGAATACACAGTCACCAGACTACGCCTGTATTCATCATAAAAGTCATTACCATCCAGACTATCTTCGATAATTTTCCGTTCGTTCTCTACAAAATGATTGCAAAAGTCGAAAGTAGCCTTTCTTCCAAAATCGCCAATTACCAATAGTTGTACGGGATTTGCTTTGAAATTATTTTTACTTGTCAATTAAAATATATTTAAGTTCAACATCTGATTATTAACACAATTAAGATACAACAAGCAATTTTTAGAATCAACATTCCTTAGTTTGTTGACTTTNTTATTGACAATGAAAACCTCAATTCAATAATTTTTTAATTGTACGTATTCTCTGATGATTGGTTTAAATATCCACGATTTATTTTTCTACAAAAACTAATGATATATTTAATAATTTTTAAGAATTCAGCTGAAATGCTTTATCTATGCAAAACACATGATGTAAAAACGTTGAATATCAGCATTCCAAACCAGTCAAAAGTTGTATAAATCAATTATTTTAGTATAATGGAGTGTGAATAACCAAAATAAATGCAAATATTATGTTACAAATTAAAAAAATCGAGAAAGAATCTGATTTCGAAAATGTTACAAGAGATGAATTTGTCGACTTTTTGTTCACACACCTAGATCGTTTCGGAGACCCCAAGAAAGACATTCAGAAATGTCTTGATTATGCATTCTCTGACGAAAAATCTGAAGGAGGTTTTGCTCTGGCTGCCTTTTACGAAAACAAACTTGTAGGAACGCTGATTATGAACAAAACAGGTATGGCCGAGTATATTCCAGACTGGATCCTTGTTTATGTTGCAGTTGATGCAAGCTATAGAGGAAAAGGTTTTGGCAAACAAATCATTGAGGAGTCATTTAAGCATTGTGATGGTAATGTTAAATTACACGTTGAATATGACAATCCTGCCAAGCGACTTTATGAACGTATTGGTTTTACCTCTAAATATGCAGAAATGCGTTTCGATAATAAGTAGCACAAAATTTCATATTGCATCACTGTTTTTCAATTAAAACAAAAGCACAAATGGCAGAGTTACAGATAAATATCACAGAAATTCGAAACAACATTAAAAAAATCAGTAAGTTCCTTCAAAAGTACGACATTAAGTGGAGTCTTATCACCAAAGTCTTTTCCGGAGACAAAGAAATCATGAAACATATTCTTACTCCGGACATCGTCAAAGATTTGCACTCTGTTGGAGATTCCAGGTTATCAAGTCTGAAAAGACTGAAGGAACTAAACCCTGAACTTAAAACCATATACCTAAAACCTCCGGCACATGCATATATAGAAGATGTTGTGAGGTATGCGGATATATCATTGAATTCGTCATACAAAACCATTGTTGCGCTGAATAATGCAGCAGTAGCCCAGGACAAAACACACAAGATTATCATTATGATTGAGCTTGGAGAGCTTCGGGAAGGTGTAAACAGGGATGATTTGTTCAATTTTTACGATAAGGTATTTAAACTCAACAACATCGAGGTAGTAGGCTTGGGATCAAACCTGGGATGTATGTATGGTGTAGAACCAACATATGATAAATTGTTACAATTGAATCTGTATAAAGAAGTAATAGAAGCAAAACATAACTCGAAACTTCCATTGATTTCAGGAGGTAGTTCCATTACCCTTCCATTGATTGAAAACAAAATGATTCCGAAAGACATCAATCATTTTCGTATTGGTGAAGCAGCTTTCTTTGGAACAAGTCCATTGGATAATGAACAATTTATGGACTTGTGCACAGATACATTTAACTTCTATCCACAAATTATTGAGCTGGAAGAAAAATCACTGGTACCAGATGGTATTATAGGAGATGCCAGTATTGGACATTCTGCAGAAATTAATGACGATGATATTGGCAAAACAACTTATAAAGCCATACTTGATTTTGGATTGCTGGATGTTGATCGTGAGGGCTTAATGCCGGATGACAAAGATATTTCCTTTGTAGGAATTACATCAGATATGACTGTGGTTGATATTGGAGACAATAAAGATAAAAAGGGTAAAAAGAAATATAAAGTTGGCGATAAAATCTGCATTGATCCGGATTATATATCGGTAGCCAGATTATTGAATTCAAGATTTATTGAGCGTATTCTCATTAAAGACGAAGACAAATGAGACAAAAAACTCAACCCTTATTCTTCTGTTTAACAGTCGTTTTATTTCATAGAAGTTTTTCTGCTGATATTAACAATAGCAATAAACTTGTTAATATCAGCAGAATGATTAATTAATCATTTCATCAACACTTAATTAGCGCAAAAAAAAGACTATTAAGCGTTTTACTGACCATACAAATTCTTTTAAAACTTCATTTATGGCTAGTACATCAAAAATTGAGATAAAAAAGGATGCATTAGAAAACAACATTCGCTTTGTAGAATCATTGCTGGAACCTGAAACAAGGCTATCAGCGGTAATAAAGGGCAATGCATATGGGCATGGTGTGAATGTAATTATTCCTGCATTTGAAAGTCTGGGTATTGACCATTTTCATGTGTATTCATCAGCTGAGGCCAAAGCTGCATTTCCACATAAATCCAAAAAATCAACTTTGGTAATTATGGGATTTGTTTATCAACATGATTACGCATGGATCATTGAAAATAATGTGGAATTCTATATTTCGCATATTCACATTTTACAGATGGCTATTGAAGCTGCTCAAAAGTGTAACAAAAAAGCACGAATTCACCTGAATCTTGAAACAGGTATGAACCGAGATGGAATAAGTGTGCGCAATTTGAAAAAAGTTGCAAAACTAATCAATGAAAACAAAGACCATGTAACTGTTATTGGTACAACCACTCATTTTGCAGGTGCAGAAAGTATTGCCAACCATACAAGAGTTCGCAAACAATTCTCCACATATAAGAAACGAATCAAACAACTATACTCCTTAGGAATAAATCCAGGTATTAAAAATGTAGCCAGTTCTGCGGCCACCATTAATTACCCTGAAACAAGGCTAGATATGGTACGAGTAGGAATTCTTTTATACGGCTACTGGCCTTCAAGAGAAACGTTTATACACTACATACATCGTAGGAAAGACAAAAGCGACCCTCTACGACGTGCTATTATGTGGTATACAGAAGTTAATCTTATTAAGAAAGTACCAGAAGGAGAATTCATTGGGTATGGTATGAGTTTTCAGGCACAGCATAATATGATAACAATGCTTGCCCCCGTTGGCTATTGTAATGGTTACAGCCGTTCATTAAGTAACAATGGAAGGGTTATTGTCGGAGGACAGCTGGCTCCTGTTATCGGAACCGTAAACATGAACATGATCATTTGTGACATTACGAATATTGAGAATGTTAAATTTGGCGATCAGGTAGTTTTGATTGGAAAACAGGATGAAAATGAAATCTCTTTTGCCTCGTTTGCCGATATGAATAATTCACTGAATTACGAAATCCTGGCACGTTTACCAGAAAATATTGACCGAACCATCTGTGAAGAAGTGGAAGAAACTTAAAATATGTTGTTAAATTTGAAGAAACTTATACCAAAACCCCTTTTCTCATGAAATCTTTATGTCTTATTATTGCCCTATTTTCTATCCCTTTTTCATTCTATGCACAAAATGTTGAATGGAATCAGAATTACGGAGGAAGTGGTAATGAATTCTTTTTATCAGCACAAAAAATATTTTCAAGATATTATTGCTTTGGAGCTTCTACCTCATCGGATCACACGCTGAATGGAAACTACGGTGGGTATGATGGTTGGTTTTTCGCCATAAATGATGATGGTAATCCTGCATTGTCGTTTTATTTTGGAGGAGATCAAGATGATTTTCTAAGAGATGGAATCCATGCAAATGAAAATGCCATACTTATGTGTGGCTTTACAGAATCAACCAATGGAACTTTTTTAGGTCTTGACAGCTATGGAGAAAAAGATGGTTTTGTTCAAGCTGTAGACAGCTTTGGTAGTGAAATATACACAAAAAAATATGGTGGAACATCTGACGATTTTCTCAATAAAATTATTCATACCAATAATGGAGGCTACCTGATTGCAGGAACATCAAAATCGAGCGATAATGACCTACCTGGCAACAATGGTCAAAATGATATATGGTTGTTAAGATTGGGATCCAGCATGGAAACAGTCTGGAGCTATAATTATGGAGGCCCCGGTTACGATGAAGCTCTGGATGTTCTCGCTCTGGATGATGGATCTTTTTTGGTATCCGGATCTACAAATTCTTCTGTATTTAGCACATAGGGAACAACAACTCAGACCAACTTCTTTTTGATGAAAATTAATTCTCTGGGACAAAAACAATGGGAAAAGGTTTTTGGTTCATCGGGCCCAGACATTCCACAAGGAATGAAATTATTATCAAACAACAACATACTAATTTATGGTTCAGTAAGAAATGGATTTGATGAAGTTGAACAGTATTACGGAGGCCTGGATATATGGTTGCTTGAAGTTGACAACCTGGGAAACCAGGTTTGGCAAAATACAATTGGATGGGAAAATGATGAAATTGTAACAGATGTAGTTGAATATTCGCCGGAAGATTTTTTAATTCTTGCAAGCAGTTCAGATACGCTGCATATGCAAAACAATGGAGAAACAGATCAATGTTTGTTTTATGCAGATAGTAGTTCGTTTAACCTAATCTCAAATTACGGTGGTGAATCTTTTGATGGAACCAATGAGGCTCCATTTTCTTCTATGTATTATAATGAAAATCAAAACAGCATTATTGTATTCTCGCAAAGCAACTCAACAACAGGTCCTCTTGCTAATAACTACGGCGATTTCGACTATTGGATATACAAAATAAATAATATTATTACAGATAATACAAAGCCATTCATAAGCGATCATAATAACATTAAAGTATACCCAAACCCTGCATCCGATTATATAATCATTGATGTTGATAAAAAGATCGCGAATGGAGATTATCAAATTATTGATCTTTGGGGGAGATCGATTTGTTCATGAACAATTCAAAATCAAACGGAAAAGATACATACGCATAGTTTGAAAAAAGGTATATACATCTTAAAATTAAGCAAGGGAAATAACAGTGTACAAAAGAAACTTATCATCAAATAAACTCTGAAGCTATATTTCTAAGCTTATGCTTTACAATACACACTAATCCTTTTCTATTTCTTTCTGCAAAGTCATAAGCATCATATCATTAATCTTAGCATTCAGTTTTTTCTTTCCGGAAGAGCTCATGGTTAATAAACGAAATATGCTATTTGTTAAACGCATTTTATAATCTCTGTTGGGAAAATCATATAAACCCTGTTTTTTATAATACTTATGATCTTCAACCTGAAATCCTTTGGTACTATATACAAGATCTCTGAAAATCTTATGTGCTCCTACCCCATAGAAATTTGCAGGTTTTCGATAATTGGCATCAATTGCCCTATCCAAATTTGAGGCAAAAGCCTGAATTAATGGCACATAAACTTCCGGGCCATCCTCATCTGTAACAAGGTTTCCTTCAAAACCCGCTCGTCCTCCCTGCACTATACCCTCAACAATTGCCTGGATATTGGAATGCTTTCTCAAACTACCTGAAATCATGAATCCACTGTTAAATGCATCCTTTATTCTATGTCCGTTACTAAAATTTCTATCCATAAACATTTTCCACCGGGAACCAAACGACCGTTCCTTTATTTTTAAAGCATATACAAATGCCCTGGCATTATGAATAACCTCCTTATATTCAATAAATTCATCCTTGTAAATACATTTTCCTTCCCGTGAACATTTCAGACAACCAAGACAGCCTCCTTTCATGTCCAAATCATTTACATTAATTACCAATATCTGCTTTTGCAAAGATGAAACAAAAACTTGTATCATATTATTCAGACTATGATCATTCTTGTCCGCATTTGTTATTACGATTACTTTTACATTGGTTTCTTTAACGCTCCCTGAGGAATATGGCTGATCACTTTCATGATCAATGTTAACTTCTTCAAGGGATTGATATTTTCTATATACAGGTTTTCTTTTCTTTATGTATGAAAAATAATTTTCAGCGAACAACTTTAGATTTCTACGTGTTTCTTCTTTCTTCAAATCAAACATTTCAGCAGAAAATCCATCCACATAATTCAATTTAAAATCTTCACTGATTGCCTGTATATAGTCATGTGCCGTTTGATCAAAAAAATGCATTGATGTTGAAACTGAACATGCATATTTATTCTGAAATACATTGATCTTTTTCTGCTTTCTCACATGTTCAATAAACTGAATAAGTTGAGCAGGAACTGATAAAACATAAACCGGAAAAGCCCAGATAATACCATCACATTTAGAAACTTCATCTATAATTTCATTAAAACAATCTTTGTCTTTTATTATCTTATTGATACTCTTAGATATGTGAAACACCTGAAATTAAATGTCTTTAAATTGATTCATCAAGTATGACGTATAAAAAAGAGAAACGCTTTTTTGTCCTTTGGGACTACCATTTAATATTAAAATCTTCATGTTACAATTTGTTTTTCATTTGAAACCATAATGTTTTTGTAATGAAAAGATATGCTTCCTTACTGTTTCGGCTTATTATACAGAAGTTCTTACCGGGAAGTAAATGTCAATACCCATCAGACCCTCTGTTTGACTTTCCGTATATACTTCATAGCAATATCGGGTATCCGGTTCATAGGCTTTCCCTGGCAACCAGTTCATAACCCATGCCCATGCAAGAATGAACTTTTCCTGAGGCAACTCAAATTTGAACACAAGGTATTTTCCACCCGGAATAATCAATCTATCCAGACTATTAGAAACATCTTTATCCGGAACCGTTATACAAAAGCTTAACCTTTGTTTATCTGCAGGCGTCATTTGTGGATCATCGTGGTAAACAACCAGTGTCTTAAATTCTGGTTCATCCATATAGCCTCTTACATCGGCAATGGCATAAAGCTTTGCCCAAATCTCCTCAAACAGATTGTCAGTTCGGATATAAGAACCTGTATATCGAATATATTCAACCGTAAAAGATTCTACGGTTATAAGTTCAATAGACTTGTTTTCAACATTGTAATCCGAAATATATAGCGAATCATGGCTGCTCAACACTTCTTTCAAGCCTTTGGTTCTACTAAACAATTCTTCATCAGGTGAAAAATCATTGTGCTGATTCCGCCATTGTGTAGCTGAAATGCCAAACTGTTTTCGAAAAGCTTTTGAAAAAGCCGACAAATCCGTCATTCCAAATTCTGCAGCAATGCTACTAATATCATCAGCTGGTCTGCTAAGCAAAATAGATGCAATTTTCTCCAAACGAATCCTGTTTATAAACTGAATAGGTGTTTCTCCTGTTAATGTTTTAAACACCCTGAGAAAATGATATTTTGATAGGTTTGCTTCAGCAGCAATTCTGTCGAGTTCCAGCTTTTCGCAAATGTTATCTTCAATATAATCGACAGCCCTGTTAACGGCGGAACGATGAGCCAGTGTTGTAATTACTTTTTCTCTTTTCATCTTCTCCATGGCAAAAGAAAATCCAAATGAATGATCATTTCTGTCCATAACAAAACTACTAAATATTGCCAAAGTTTAGATAATCGTATAAATTTTATGATCCCATGTAAATATCATCAATTCAAGCACAAGAGAACAGTATAAAATTGCTTTCCATTGGGTAAATATTGCTATTTTTCAGGGTACATGAAAAGTTTGAAACAAAAAGCCCTGCATTGCTGCAAGGCTTTTCAACATACCAAATAAACAGAAATCTATTGCTGGCAAATGCCCACAACTATCAAATTATCATCTCTTGAAGAATAAATGTTCCTATTCCGGCGATATAACCAATCAAAGCCAGTAGTGAAATTTTCTTCAGATACCATATAAAATCAATTTTTTCAAGACCCATTGCTGCAACACCAGCTGCAGAACCAATAATTAGAATGCTTCCTCCTGTACCGGCGCAATAAACCAACAAGTGCCAAAAAGTTCCGTCCTGAACAAAGTTTGACATAAAGCCAACACTTCCCGTATCAGCTATGGAATACATACCCATTGCGCTTGCTACCATTGGAACATTATCAACAATAGAAGATAGCAGCCCGATAGACGAGTTGATAACATAAATATTTTGATTGGTTGAAGAATTCAGCCATTCACTCAATAAAAACAAATGACCGGCTGTCTGTAAAGCTGCTACTGCCAACAAGATTCCCAAAAAGAAGAAAATTGTTGGTGTTTCAACGCGCTTTAAAATTTGTATCACAACCAATTTCTTTAACAATTCGGGGTTCTTTTTCCTATGAATAATTTCTGTTGTAATCCACATAATACTCAAGCCCAATATCATTCCAATGTATGGAGGCAAATGAGTAACAGACTTAAAAACAGGGACAAACAAAAGACTTGCCAAGCCTAAAATAAGAATGTATCGTCTTTCGGATGCACTTGTATAATCCTTTTCATCACCTTTAATTTCTGGTTTTTCAATATTTCCCTTTATTCTAAATGACAAAATGGCCAGCGGAATTATTATTGTCATTAAACTGGGTATTATCAAATGAAGAATAATATTTCCGGCTGTTACCTGACCTCCAATCCATAACATAATGGTTGTTACATCACCAACAGGAGACCATGCTCCACCTGCATTGGCTGCCAATACAACAATACTTGCAAATAGCCATCGAGTCTTCTTATCAGCAATTATTTTCCTGAGTAAAGCAATAATTACGATTGTTGTTGTTAAATTATCCAGAGCCGCAGACATAAAAAAGGAAATAAAACCAATAATCCAAAGTAAGTTCACTGCTTTGGTAGTTGTTATCTTGTCTGTAATTATCTTAAATCCATTGTGTTGATCTATGATCTCAACAATAGTCATAGCACCAAATAGGAAAAACAAAATTTCAGATATTTCAATAAGGTGATGCCCTAATTCATATTTAACAAAATGCATAGGCTCATGGCTCATTTGTACTTTATCTGCCCAACCCAAAGAAGTATAACTGGAATCATCAATACCCGGCTTTATATGCTCTGTAATTTGAGCTGCAATTTCTTTTACTTCCTTCCAGGAAGGACTAAATCCCAAGTCAAGAATGTTTGCAGCACCCAATGCAAACAAACTCCAAATAACTGCACCAAGAAATAATGCTGATGCGGCCTTATCAATTCTTAACGGATGCTCTAATGCTATAGCTGTATATCCAACGATAAACAGTACAACCATTATTATAAAATCATACATGATGAATGTAATTTAATGTTTAGTAAATTGTTTAAAGAAGAGCTATGTCAGAACTAAATAAGAGGGGGCGATTTATCGCTGTATAGCCTGTTAAAATGGCTGATTTTTATTGCAAAAGTCTTGGCAACAACAAACTTTGGATTGTTGAATAATTCATTCCTCGATCCTTCTGAATTGGAAATAGCGACAATATGTTTGCAACAGCATAATTTGTGAGCAAGATTATCTGAACCTAAATCTTCTAAAGACAGGTCTTCAACTTCTATATAAGAAGATGAATTCTGATAATTATCTCTTTCATAATACTGATTTGCGTTAAAAATTAAAATTCCCAACACAATCAAAACTGTATATATGTTATGCTTTCCCATATACTAAGAAACAAAAGTAAAAAATAATCTATGGAAGTTTTTAAAAAAATGAAAATATAAAAACCCCAGTAAAATTAATTATTGGGTTTCTTTCATTCACAAATAATTAGCACAACTATGCAGATAACGAAATTAACTACTGAAAAAATGCTACTTTAATTTCTTTCTGAAATTCCTTTTATATTGATTTTTTCTTGGGTTTGGAGGATTTTTTGTTTTTGAATGCTCAGAAGTTTTGAACCTTCCGTTTTCCGGCACAAAAGGATGTTCGTCAATAACAGGAATCTGATTTCCTGTAAGCTTATTAATATCCTTTACATATGGAATTTCATCCTGACTACAAAAGGAAATGGCCAATCCTGATAGACCGGCTCTTCCAGTTCTTCCAATACGATGAACATATGTTTCAGGCTCATTGGGAATATCAAAATTTACAACTAAGGCCAGTTCATCAATATCAATACCGCGTGAAGCAATATCAGTGGCAACCAAGACATGCAACTTACCACTCTTAAAATTCTGTAATGCTTTTTGTCGGGCAGACTGTGATTTATTTCCATGAATGGCATCTGCTTTAATTCCTGCTTTGCAAAGCATTCGGGCTAAATTATTAGCACCATGTTTTGTTCTTGTAAATACAAGCACAGAGAAATAATTAACTTCTTCCAGCAGATGAATCAATAGGTTCTTTTTCTTTGATTTATCAATATAGTAGAGCGATTGTTCTACAGCATCAGCAGTAAGCCTCTCCGGAGCAATATCCACATAATCCGGTTTATATACAATGGTATTTGCAAGCTTCAATATTTCTTTGGGCATTGTAGCCGAAAAAAACAAAGAATGTCTTTTTTTGGGCAAGACCTGAATGACTTTTTTAATATCATGGATAAATCCCATATCAAGCATTCTGTCGGCCTCATCAAGAACAAAAATGTCTATTTTTGCAAGGTTTACAAAGCCTTGATTGATTAAGTCCAATAGTCGACCAGGAGTTGCAATAAGTATATCCACACCATTTTTTAATGCATCAGTTTGAGGTTTCTGCCCCACTCCTCCAAAAATTACAGCATGCTTTGGTTGGGTATATTTACCGTATGTTGAGAAACTCTCACCGATTTGAATAGCAAGTTCTCTTGTTGGTGTAATGATAACCGCTTTAATAAATCTTTTCTTCCACTGAGGATTAATTTTGTTATGCAATAGCTGCAATATGGGAATGGCAAAAGCAGCTGTTTTTCCTGTACCTGTTTGTGCACAACCAATAATGTCTTTCCCTTTTAAAACAATCGGGATAGCTTGCTCCTGTACAGGAGTTGGGTTTGTATACCCTTCTTCATCAACCGCCCTAAGAATAGGCTCAATAATATCAAGTTCGTTAAATGTCATGTTTAATGATTAAAATTTCAGGGAAAGCCAAATAAAGTAAAGGAAGTTTAATACTGAACGATATACAATAAGCAGAAATCCACTGTTGCGCTCAAAGGTAGGCGAAAAAAAAATGATTTGCAATCTTTATTTGTGTTTGTTATGCTGAATTAGCTTGAAATCAAACTCAAATCAATTATATAATGAAAAGTAAATTACAACCCATATCAAAAAAGAATAACAGGAGGAGAATTCAATTTACACCACCGTTATAGCACTTCAAAAAACTATTTGCCTACAACCTCAAAACCAAGGGATTCTATAGTTTCTTTAACTTTCTGCAAATCAATATTCTCACCCTGAATAACAAGCTTACCTGAATTGAGATCGGCATTTACTTCATTTACGAAATCAAGACTTCGAAGATTCTTCTCAATATTCGATTTGCAGTTATTACATGTCATTCCTTTAACCTTTAACGTGTTTGTATTTTCCTTCTGATCTGTGTTTGTATTTATTGATTTTATGTACCTAACAATGTACCCATTAATGATCAATGATATCAAGATTATTCCTGATGCTATCTGCCACCATTTGAGAGCATTACCATGTTCATGTGCCATACCTGAAGAAAGCTTCTGAGCAAACCACTCCAGAGGCAAAAAATAATCTATGATTAACCCAAAAGCCAGGGCACCCACAATTATTGTTGCCAGATAACTGAAAAGAGATTTTCTTCCCATTACTTTTCCGATGACAGTAATTGTTGCCAGGTTGGTTGCGGGTCCTGCCATCAAAAGAACAAAGGCTGCTCCGGGACTTATTCCCTTGGCCAGTAAAATTGCAGCAAGGGGTATGGATCCTGTTGCACAAATATATAAAGGAATGGAAATGGCAAGCACCAATAACATTTGTACAAAAGGTGAAAGTTTCAGGACATCAAAATAACTATCCGGTATTATTGCTGATACGGCAGAAGCTAATACCAAACCAATTATCAGCCACTTTGCAATATCCTGAATAAAAATCACAAAACCATAATGAAAGGTATCCACTATTCGTGACAGGAAACTTTTTGAGGCTTCTTCTTTCGTTTCTGTTGTTTTATTAACTTCATTAGAAGTGGTATAGCTTGTAATCCAACCGCCAGTTATACCTGTGATTAATGCTGCAAAAGGTCTAATTATAGCAAAAGGCAAGCCCATGAGTGAAAAGGTGGCAAGAATAGAATCTACGCCTGTCTGAGGAGTTGATATCAGAAAAGAAATTGTTCCTCCTTTGGATGCTCCATTTTTATATAATGAGGTTCCGGCTGGTATTACACCACACGAACATAAAGGAAGAGGAATTCCGAATACTGATGCAAGAAATGCTGACTTTAATGGTTTCCCGTTAAAGTAGTTTTCGATTTTCTGTCTGGGGATAAAAGCATGCAATAGTCCGGCAAAGAAAAAACCCAGCAAAAGATATGGGGACATCTCGCTAAGAATAAACAAGAAATCCTCAAGAAAGACTGTTATTTTGTCAAATATAACCTGTTGTGCATTTAGAAAATAAAAAGAAAAGTTGTTCGTGAATTAGTTAAAAATTCGTATATTTATTTGTTTATCAGGCAATTAAATATCGTGAACAACTTTATTCAAAATTACGAAATTATATGGATACAGGCAACAGCCATACATCTTTCGCAAATCCAGAAAACGCATTGAAACTTTGTACTCTCAACTATGTGATCAGTTCCTGATCCGTAGAAATTATGCAAAGTCTTTTGATGGATTTAAGACCAGGATACTCTCTAAAAAATCGGCTATGACTATGATACAGTATCTGAATAGGTTTGTTTATAATAGACCTATAAATAATTTGAAAATCAATTTATGCTAAATGCACAACGAGTTATTTTACTATTAGCTTAATACTTTCTGATTGTAACTTTCCATCAATAGTAACAATATATGTCCCAGGATCAAGTGCTGAAATATCCATAGATTGTTTATGAATTTCAAAGAAAGTCATAACTTTTTTACCAATAATATTATAAATAGAAATATTTACCTTTTCATCAGAGTTCACAAATATGTTCTGTCTTGCAGGATTTGGATAAATTGCATCACTCTTCACACATATTTGATGAATAGCTGTCGTAATTGGTGTATTGTAGTATAAGTTTTTCCTTTCTGGAAATGTATTGCCACCAAATGATGAGTTTATTATTTGATAGTTTATTATTGCAACGCCTATGCCATCAAGATACCATTGATACAGCTCTTCTTCATAAATGTAGAAATAATCAACTCCCCCCATATTGATGGAATCCTGATAGTTTTTTAACACATGTACACGTACAATATTAGTATATGTAGTGTCTGACATAATGAGTGTTCCATAGGCATCAGCTTGAGCAGTTAGCGTTCCTGTTCTATAATATAATTGTGCAGAAGGATTAAGTACAGTTCCACTAAAAGAGTCTGTAAAAGAGCTGCCTAATGTAAATGGGAATTGGAGATAAGTTTCTGGATCTGTATATATTACTTCATTGTATGGATTATATGCACCATTAAAGACGTACTCATTGCTGTTTGCCTCATAATAACCATAGGTGCCATCTCCTTGTTGGAACGCAACTGTGCTTGTAGGATAGTTTGCAGCATGGGGAGTTGATGAGGCTGAAACAACACTTCCGGTATTTGCTTGTCCTGAATCTTGAACCGCAGAAAGATCCCAGGTTTGATCTGGCCCGGAGCTGCCGATTGAAAAGTTTGTAATACCCATTCGAACAATTGTATAGCTGTCACCAACTGAGGGTGATGTATTGTTGCTTAATGAGGGTTGTGCAATTGAAATTACGGTATAGAAAATAAACATTGAAAGTAGTGTAATTAGTCTCATAATAGATAAGTTTTAGTTAACAAATACAAAGTCCCCAGCACAATTAGGTTAAATGAATTTTCAGATGTAAATATTTACTCCTATTCTCCAATACAAATATAAAAAATTTGATTATAACCTGTTGTGCATTTAGAAAATAAAAAGAAAAGTTGTTCAGTGAATTAGTTAAAAATTCGTATATTTATTTGTTTATCAGGCAATTAAATATCGTGAACAACT
>PKSZ01000734.1 GCA_002869425.1 Marinilabiliales bacterium | reverse complement strand
ATTCAGCCGATCTCTTTGGCCAACATCCAACATGATGACAAGGGAATCCAGGGCGAATCTAACCGCCAAACTTTAAAAATCGGCTCAGCCAAATTTCTGGCTCAGGAATTAAAAGAAAAATACAATCTTCATCAGGAAATTTATGTACATAAGCACGTTAATAGCTACAAATACTCAGCAGGAATGTTCAGTTCATACCATGATGCTAATCAATACTGTAACTACCTCAAAAAAGAAAAAGAAATACGAGCTTTTATCATTGCATTTAAAGATAACGAAAGAATAAGTATTCACGAAGCACGTATCGTAACGAAAGAGAACTAATTTATGTTTTAATCAAGCTGTTTTACGATATCTCATTACAGCAAGAGATAATACAACCACAGCATAAATACACAAGCCTACAAAAGGAGTAATAATATCTTTAAACACGCTTCCTTTTAACATAATCATCCGGATTATTTCAATGAAATAAGCAATTGGATTTATAAGATTGAGCCATTGAGCCCATTCAGGCATACTTTCAACTGATGTAAACAAACCACTCATTAAAATGAAAACCATCATAAAAAAGAATGCTATAAACATTGCCTGTTGCTGTGTATCCGCAAGCGTAGACATAAACAAACCAATTCCGAGTGTAGTTATAAGATAAACAGAGGCAACGCCAAAAATTAATCCAAGACTACCCACAATGGGTATATCAAACAGCAACTTTCCAACTACCAGACCAAATGCCAACTCGAACATGGCTATAACCCAAAAAGGAACAAGCTTACCTATAATAAACTGGTACTTTTTGATGGGAGTTACATTAATTTGTTCTATGGTTCCAATTTCTTTTTCACGAACAACATTCATGGCTGTAAGAAACATGCTAATCAAAGTTACGAGTAAAACAAGGATTCCAGGCACCATAAATGTTTTGTAATCTAATTGAGGATTGTACCAGTGCGAATAATTGATTTTAATCAGACCGCCCGTTTGGGTTTGCAATTCAGGCAGTAATTCAAGTCGCAAATCTTGGTTGAATTTTGCAATAACTGATGATGCATAGGCATTAATCAAGCCTGCAGTGGTTCCATTAATCGCATCGATTTCTATTTGTACTTTTTTATTATCGCCTTTATATAGCTTATTTTCAAAATCTTTAGGAATGTTCAATATCAAATCACAATTTCCATTATGCATTTTATCTTCAGCCTCCTGACTTGAATACTCCTGTTCTTCAACAATAAAAAAAGGTGAAGCCTCAAAACTAGAAATCAATCCTCGTGATATTTCTGAATGGTCCTTATCAATATAGACCATCCGTATATTCTGCATCTCAAAAGTAGCGGCATTAACTAACACAATCAGCTGAATTACAGGAACTATAAATATTATTGGCAACATGCTCCTGTTCCTGAAAATCTGCAGAAACTCTTTCTGTATAAGAAATAATATCGTTTTCATCTCAATGATCTATTCTAATCTTATTTTGAATTTTTTAGTACTAACTACCAGAAACAACAATGTCATAAATATCAAAACCAAAGTCTCCTTCCATATAAATGCAATTCCAACTCCCTTCAACATTATATTTTTTACTATAATGATGAACCATCTGGGGGGAACTACATAACTTAACCACTGAAGAATGTCAGGCATATTTTCCACAGGAAAGATAAACCCAGACAGAAGAATAGTAGGCAGCATCAAAGCAAACATAGACATCATCATTGCTGTTTGTTGGTTTTTTGCTACGGTAGAGATTAATATTCCAAGTGACAAAGCCATTATTATAAACAACAACCCCTCTGCCAACAACAAAATATTGCTCCCCTGAACAGGAACATCAAAAACTGTATTACCCAGTGCTATAATGATAATTGTATTGATGAATGACAAAGCAACATATGGAACCACTTTTCCCACAACAATTTGAATCGGTTTTAAAGGAGACACCAATAAAACTTCCATGGTTCCCATCTCCTTTACACGGGTTATAGAAATAGAAGTCATCATAGCCGAAATCAACATTAACAACATGGCCATAATTCCCGGAATAAACATATAAACTCCTTTCAATTCAGGATTATACAACATCCTGGTCTCTGGAATAATTTGCATTTTGATTTCGGACTCAATATTCAATTCCTGATTGAAATTATGAACAATGGCACTGGTATAATTAACCAGTATATTGGCCAAATTGGGATCGGTAGCATCTGAAATTATTTGAATATCTGCCACTCCTTCTCTTTGAAGCTT
>PKSZ01000108.1 GCA_002869425.1 Marinilabiliales bacterium | reverse complement strand
CAAGAAACTGACGATGATAGTATTTATATAATAAAGTTATAAAGCAACAGATATGTCAAAGACAAATAGGGCAAAATTGAAGAATTATTTCCTTAAAGGCAGTATCCCTACAGAGGAACATTTCCATGATTTAATTGATTCGTCTGTTAATCAGGCTGATGACGGAATTGTAAAAGATCAGGGAGAGGCATTAAAAATTCGCGCTGAAGGAAGTAATGAAGAAATGCTTAATTTTTTCAGGAATATGGAAGACAAGTATCCAACCTGGAAAATTTCCAACCGTTCAGCAGATGGCAAAATTGGATTAAATATTGCCAATGGTGATAATGAAAGTGTTTTGTTTCTTGAGGAACAGGGAAATGTAGGGGTTGGTACTACTTCGCCTGAGCATCGTCTTGATGTTGAGGGAACAATAGCTATGAAAGCCAGGATTGGTACGTATGCTAAGGGAAAAGTGCCTGCAGATGGTCATTGGCATTCTATAATCACCGGAATTGAGGATTTTAGTGCATTTGAAGTAGTTGCAAAAGTTAGTGAAAAAGGAGCACATGCTATTATGCATGCTGTGGCATTAAGTGCTTATGGGCAGTCTAAAAGCAAAATTAAAAAGCAACAAGGTTATTTTGGACGTTGTCGTAACTGTATTGATTTACGTTTCACAGGAACATATTACGATTATAGTTTGCAAATCAGAACCAAAAGAAGATATGTTGAAGGAACTGATATAGAGTATAATATCACGAAACTATTCTGAATATGGAAGAAGTTAAGCTAACACTAAGTATTGATGAAGTTAATACAATTATTGAGGCATTGGGGAAATCTCCTTTTGTTGACGTATATAAAATTATTGAAAAGATTCACTTACAAGCTGATAAACAATTAAAAGGCAGCACAAATAATAATGGATAAAGGTTTTGTAAAAAAAATAGATGACGCGAATCAGTCTTTATTCTCTCTATTGAAAGAGAAGGGGATGGAGCGAATCCAAAATTATTGTGGCGAAGTCTGGACCGATTATAATGAGCACGATCCCGGTATTACCATTTTGGAATATTTGTGCTATGCCTTAACTGAACTGATATATAAATCCCGCAATAGCGTAAGTGATATCTTGGCAGAAAAGACCCGCTTGAATGCACATCATTCCGGATTATTTCCTGCTCATAAAATTTTGTCATCACATCCTTTAACAGAGCTTGATTTCAGACGCTTAATACTTGATATACCTGATGTTAAAAATGCCAGAATTATCCCCATAAAAGAGGCAAAATCATTCAAGGGAATTTGCAAGGTCGAAATCGAATTGTATCATTCTGATTATTACGATCCTACCAAAAGAAAAATATTAGCAGATCAGGTTTTTAACCGATTTTCTGAGAACCGAAATTTATGTGAAGTTGTTCAGGAAGTAAATATTCTTGAGTATGAAAACGTTGCGTTTAATATTGATATTGAGGTCGATTCCGATCTGCCAGTACATAAAATTTATCGAGATGTTTTAATTGAAATTGATCGGTATTTATCTCCTGAAATTGCATTTTTTTCATTAAAAGAAATGCTGGATAAGAATTACTCTCCAGCAGAGATATTTAATGGCCCCTTATTGGAAAATGGTTTTCTGGATGCAAAACAGTTAGAGCATTGTGTTGTAAAGAAGGAGATACATACTTCAGACATTATTACAGCCATCATGTCTGTACCTGGTGTTAAGTATATAAAAAATATCGATATAATTGATATTCATGGTCATATTCATAAGTGGAGACATGAAGTAAAAGCCAATCATGTTGCCCATTTGAATATCAAAGATACCAATGCAAGATTTTTCAATTCTTCAGGTGCTCAATTAAACGTTGAAAAAAAACCGGGAGAGGAAATTTTTCCGAATAAGTTTTTGAAAAGTTCAGCACATAAGCTAAAAGAATTTACAAAAATTGAGGGAGAATATATCGAGCTTTCAGATTATTATAGTTTTCAGAATGATTTTCCACAGGCATATGGAATTGGTATGCTGGGAGTTCCACCTAATTCATCACGTAAGAGGGTTGCTTCTGCACGCCAGTTAAAAGCTTATTTATTACTTTTTGATCAGGTTTTCCAGAATTTTCATGAGCAGCTTGAAAATCTTAAATCCATTTTTTCACTGGATGAAATTAACCGTTCCTATTTTGTTAAACCTGTGCTCTCTATGCCGGCAGTGGAATATATCTATCTTCCTTTTATCAATGATTGTATAACCAATAATGTAGATT
>PKSZ01000183.1 GCA_002869425.1 Marinilabiliales bacterium | reverse complement strand
GCTGATTGTACCGGCCATGGTGTACCTGGTGCCTTTATGAGTATGCTGGGTATGACTTTATTAAACGAAATTGTGATTGAAAATGAAATTACAAGCCCGGCAGATGTACTCAATCAACTCAGACTGGGTGTGGTTAAAGGGCTAGGACAGCTTGAAGATAATGATGGACAAAGAGACGGAATCGATTTGGTTTTTTGTAAATGGGAAAGAAATTCACGAAAACTTACATACGCTTCTGCAAATGAGCAATTTGTGATTATTGAAAATGGACAAATGAATATTTATAAGGGAGATAAACAGCCAGCTGGATATCATACGGGAGCACTCATTCCATTTACCGAACATGAGCTTGTACTTAGCGAGGGAAGCTTGGTTTATACATTTTCAGATGGATTTCAGGATCAGTTTGGTGGCGATAAGGGTGATAAATTCAAATTCAATCGAATGAAAGAGTTGTTATCTGTTATTTCGACAGAACCTCTTAATGAACAAAAAGAGAGATTGAAAAATCAGTTTTACACATGGAAAAATAGCAAAGATGAAACAGGCCATTCTTATGAACAAATTGATGATGTTCTGATTTTTTGTGTTAAATTGTAATGCCTGATTTAGAGCTATAACGCAGCATAATGAACCTCTATTATAAAATTGTTTTTGGATTATTCTTATTCTGGTTTTACATCGGATCTGCCAATACAGTTTTTGCAGAAAAAGATACCGTTTTATCTGAAAACAATCCCGATACACTTATTCGGCTTGCCGAAGATAATCTTCGTAAGGATATTAATTTGGCAAAAACATACGCGCTTAGAGCAATTAAACTTTCAACTACTGGTAGAAACGATACAGTTCTGGCAAGATCCTATCAATGTTTGGGAAAGGTGTATAGAAATTTTGGAAATAACGATTCAGCCATTGAGCTATACAATAAGGCTATGCCTGTTTTTGAGGACATTAAGGATGATAAAGGAATCGCAGAACTTTACAATAGCCTGGCTGTTGCGTACCTGATGAATGGAGACTATGAGTTTTCCAAACAGTATTTTAACCAGACTATGAAGGCTTATAAAAAACAAAACGATAGTCTTGGGCTTGCAAAATTATTTTCCAATCTTGGTTATTTGTATCGGCTTGAAGGGCAATATGATTCTGCCTTGATGGTATACCAGGAGGCAAATACGATCTATTCCGGTTTAAATGATAAAGAAGGCCTGGCCAAAATTTTCGTCAATACGGGTAATTTGTATTACGAATGGAGAAACTTTCCAAATGCAGTTTCATATTACAGGAATGCTTCTTCTTTATACGCTGAATTGAAAGATGATAAAGGACTGGCTTCAGCATACAGCAATATTGGGCAGATTTATAATGAGATGGGTGAAACAGAGAAGTCAATAAAGTACTTCTATAGGGCATTGAAAAGCTTTCAAAAAACAGGAAAAGTTGCAGAACTTGCTATGATTTATCATAATATGGGCTACGCTTATGGGAAAAAGAATCAACCCGATAGCGCTATGTGGTGGTTTGAAAAGGCTATCCGTGAGAAGAAAGCAAGAAATGATTTACCGGGTTTATGTTATAGTTACAATGGTATTGGAGATATATACATAAAATTAGAGGATTATGATAAAGCAGAGAGCTATCTGAAAAAAAGCCTTGCTTATGCTGATTCTACAAACAATATCACGATGCAAATAAATAATTATAAGAGCTTGTCCGTTTTGTATCGGAATAAAAGGGAGTTTGAGCAGGCATTTAATTTCCTGGAAAAGAGAAAGGAATATGAAGATTCTCTTTTTAAAATTGAAAAGCATAATGCAATTGTTGAAATGCAAGCGAAGTACGAGACTGAGAAAAATGAGCGTCAGCTGGCAGAAAACAACCTGGAATTAGCAAAAAGAGAACACAAATTAAATCGCCAGTATTATCTCATCCTTTCTGCATTAATAGGACTGGTTTTATTTTTGATTCTTAGTCTTGTCCTGTTTAGATTGTATAAGCAAAAACGAGAAAGTAATCGTCTTTTATCAGAAAAAAACGAAGAAATAGAACTTCAGTCAGAGAAGTTGGCAATATCAAATCAAGAACTGGAAAAACGACACAATATTATTCTTGAGAAGAACCAGGAAATTAGCGATAGTATACAATATGCCAGTAGAATTCAATCAGCATTGCTTTCTTCAGAGGCTGCATTAAAGACTTCTGTAAAAGATTATTTTATTTTCTTTCAGCCTAAAGATGTGGTTTCTGGTGATTTTTATTGGTTTCTAAGAAAAGAAGAGTGGCTTTACATTACAGTTGCTGATTGTACAGGACATGGAGTGCCCGGTGCTTTTATGAGTATGTTGGGTATTTCTTTCCTAAATGAGATTGTTAATCGTCATGATCCTGAATCCAGTTCAGAAATATTAAACATGCTTCGGAATTTTGTTATTAAATCATTGAAACAAACAGGTCAGGTTGGAGAATCGCGTGACGGAATGGACATGACTTTGGCTATGTTCAATACAGAAAGTCGTGAAGTAATAATTTCAGGAGCAAATAACCCTGCATTTCTTGTTCTACCTGTTCAGAATATTAGCACTAGCCCACAAATTGTTGAAATATTCAGTGATCATAATTATATGTATGAGATAAAGCCTGATAGAATGCCTGTTGCACATTATCGTAAAATGGGAAATTATACTGATTATAAATTGAATTTACCTCTTGGGTCAAAGTTGTATCTGTGCTCAGATGGTTTTCAGGATCAATTTGGTGGGCAATATGGAAAAAAGTATAAATCTGCTCGATTGAAAGAATTATTTTTCAAAATCAGCCATCTTGAAATGTCACAGCAAAAGCAAATAATTAAACGCGAATATCAAAGCTGGGTAAGCTTATATTCAGAGGAGTATGAGCAAATTGATGACATTACAATTCTTGGAGTAACAATTTAGTTGATTTTCTCACCAATATTAAATAATATTACATAAAATAGGATTATTATGTCGATTTTCTAAATCAGCACACTCGAGGTTGAAATATTTTATATAAACGGCACAGATAATAAAATAATTATAACGCATGCGTTTTATATTTAGAAACATACTAACAATTTCCCATTTTTTGCGTACAATTAAACAAAAGGGATTTATTGCGTGAATAACATACTGAAAATATTGCTGATTTTTGTTTTGAATAGCTTGCTGTTCAGCAATGTTTATGCACAGTATGCAAATTGTGTCTCATGTTTGGATAGTGATATCCTTACTTTTTATGTTGATTTATCAGCAGAATCCGATGCTACATGGACAAGCCCTACGGTTCAAAGAAATGGAACTTGTTGTGGTCACTCTGATTGTATAAGGTTTGTGGTACAAACTCACCCGGAAACAGATCAGCTTAGTATTGAAATTACTGATGGTGCCAATCCTGGCGGTCAGGATTACCTGATTAATTGTGAGGATACTATTGCTGCAGGACAACCTATTTGTGCAACCGGGAATAATGGAGAAATCTGTATATTATTTTGCAAACCAGGAGGTAATAACAATCAGTATACGATTACTGCAACCCAAACTGTTGACGCTTCTCCGGATATGGCAGCCAGTGATGGTTGTGCTGCAACCATTTGGGCAACAGGAATGCAAGAGGCATCAATGACCTGGAATGTTGTGTATCCTGATACTACTTACAATTCATATCTTGATTGCTTATCTGGTTGTGATACTGTAAATGTAACGCCTGAGCCTGGATATCCTCCTTATATCGATGTTGAGGCTTTTGGCTTTTTTGAATCGCCATGTAGCTGGGTTCAGACAAGAGATACGGTTCGTGTATATTTTGTTACAGACAAATATGTTGATATTGAACCTGATACTGCTGCCATATGTTATGGTGGAACAAGTGCTTATCTAACTGCAACGCCATCGGGAGGGGCGCCACCCTATTCCTACTTATGGAACACCGGTCAGACAACAGATTCTATTGAGGTTTTTTCTGCCGGTTATTATACGGTTCAGGTTTATGATACAACCAATTGTCCACCGGTATCAGATACGGTATTAGTGGTTTCGCATACAACAAATATTTCTGCTGAAGCAGGTGACGATATTCCGGTCTGTGAAAACAATCTTGTTGCAAATCTCAACGGGGTGGTTTATCAGGCTTTTGGTGGTGTATGGTCAAGTACCGGAACCGGTTCCTTTTCTCCGGATTCGACGAATTTGTTAGCCAACTACAATGCAACAGCTGCTGATTATGCATCAGGTAGTGTTAGCTTAATTCTTGAAACAACAGGTAATGGAGGTTGTCCGGGTGATAGCGATACACTGGAGTTGAGCTTTGTACCTGCGCCTGTCCCTCAAGCTGGTCCGGATGATACTGTTTGTGCCAATAATTCTACAGTATTCTTGAATGGAAGTGTAGTAAATGCAGGTGGAGGGCTTTGGTCTGGTGGTGGAATTTTTTCACCCAATGCAAATACTTTAAACTCAAGCTATACACCCACAGTAGATGAGATTTCAGCAGGAGAAACATATTTATATCTTACTTCAACAGACAATGGGAATTGTTTGCCTGAGACGGACAGCATGAAAGTGGTTATTAATCCTGCTCCAATTGTGAACGCAGGGATTGACGATACGGTTTGTGCCAATAATCCGGCAGTATCTTTATCCGGAACGGTTACAAATGCAGGTGGTGGTGAATGGTCAGGCGGTAATGGTACTTTTGTTCCGGATGAGTTTGACCTAAATGCAGTTTATAATCCCACTGCCAGTGAAATTGGTTCTGGTGGTGTTTTGCTAACACTATCCAGTATAGAGAATGGAACGTGTAACCCGGTATCAGATGTAATGGAAGTTACCATTACGCCTTCACCCATTGTGGATGCTGGAGTCAGCCAGACAGTTTGTGCCAATAATGCCTCTTTAGTGTTAAATGGTAGTGTGTCTGTTGCAACAGGAGGAACCTGGTCTGGTGGAGCAGGAAGTTTTGTGCCTGACGAAAACACATTGAATGCAACCTATACTCCATCGGCATCTGAAATTACAGATGGAAGTGTAATGCTTTATCTTACTTCAACAGGAAATGGTAATTGTACTCCTGTTGTAGATAGTATGGAAATAACAATAACTCCGGCTCCAACTGCCAATGCAGGATCAGATTTATCGGTATGTGGAAACAATGCAACAATTAATCTTTCTGGATTTATTACTGTGGCAACTGGAGGACAATGGTCAACCAGCGGAAGTGGTTCTTTTTCGCCTGATGCAAATACATTGAATGCCAGTTATATTCCTTCTTCAACAGATATTTCAGACAGTACATTTACTCTAACGTTAACTACCACGGGGAATGGTAGCTGTATTGCTATTTCAGATCAAATGAGTATAGATGTTACACCTTCTCCGGTAGTGAATGCAGGTCCGGATCAAAGTGTTTGTGCAAACAATTCTGCTGTTTCTCTCGGGGGCTCTGTTTCTATTGCCAGTGGAGGGAACTGGTCAGGAGGAAGTGGAACCTATTTCCCAAATGCAAATGATTTATCGGCATCATATGCTCCTTCTTCAACAGAGATAACAAACGGTTATGCAGAGCTTGTTCTCACATCAACCGGAAATGGAACTTGTCTTGCTGAAGCAGATACTGTTGAAATTGAAATAACCCCGGCACCAGTAGCCAATGCTGGCCTTGATGAATCTGTATGTGCAAATAATGCCAATGTTTCATTAAGTGGTTCCGTTGCAGTAGCTACAGGTGGTGTTTGGGGAACCAGTGGTACCGGTAGCTTTATTCCTGATGCTACAGACTTAAATGCTGTGTATGTTCCTTCTCCATTGGATGTTAACAACTCCTCTGTTCAAATATCGCTTACTACTACAGGAAATGGAAATTGTGTTGGGGAAACAGATCAAATGGTGATTACTATAACCCCAGCACCCAATGTAAACGCCGGGGCTAATCAAACAGCATGTAAAAACAATAGTACAGTTTATTTGAATGGTTCAATCTCCGGAATAACAAGCACAGGTGAATGGTCTAGTTCAGGAACAGGAACGTTTACACCGGATAATCAAACACTAAGTGCACAATATATTCCCAGTCAGACAGATTTGGATAATGGATTTGTAACTCTTACGTTGACTTCAACCAATAATAACAATTGTTTGCCTGTGGCGGATGATTTCATGGTTACGTTTACCGAGGCACCTACAGCTGAAGCTGGTCCCAACCAAACAGTATGTGCCAATAATGCTTCCATTTCTTTATCCGGATCATATACTGTAGCAACAGGAGCCCAATGGACAAGCAGTGGTACAGGTACATTTGTGCCGTCATCGACTTCTATGCTCGCCGATTATGTTCCTTCGGCTGCTGATATTGCAGCAGGTAATGTTGTTATATTTCTTACCACAACCGGAAATGGTAATTGTTTACCTGCAACGGATTTTCTTTCCATAACCATATTACCTTCCCCTGAAGTAAACGCAGGAAGTAATGCCTCTGTGTGCTCGAATAATGCTGATGTAAATCTTTCAGGGCTTGTTTCTGGAATTGTTACCAGCACAGGAATCTGGACCAGTAGTGGTTCTGGTAGTTTTTCTCCTTCCAATACTGATTTGGGTGCAACATACATATCAAGTCCTTCAGACACAGCCAATACAAGTGTTGTTCTGACATTAACTTCAACAAACAATGGATCATGTCTTGCTGTTCAGGATCAGATGATTATTTCTTATACCCCATCACCTCTTGTTAATGCTGGCCCTGATGATCAGGTTTGTGCCAATAATTCTACAATTATTTTGAACGGGTCTGTTGGATATGCCAGTGGTGGTTTATGGACAAGTAGTGGAACAGGAAGTTTTTCTCCAGATAATTCAACATTGAATACAACATACAATCCAAGTTTGGCTGATACAAGCAATGGATTGGTCTCATTTACTCTCACATCCACAGGTAATGGTAATTGCTTACCGGTCTCAGATCAGGTTGATGTTCAAATTACACCTGCACCATACGTAAATGCAGGACCCGATCAGGTGGTTTGTGCTACCAGTCCAGATGCTACTTTACAGGGAACAATATATGGTGGTGCAACAACAGGTACATGGAGTTCTACGGGTACTGGTAGCTTTACACCTTCAACCGATCAGTTGAATGCTACCTATGTGCCGGATGCTATTGATATTGCTGCCGGAGAGGTAACATTGATTCTTACTTCCACAAATAACGGAGATTGTCTGCCTGTTTCGGATAGTATGGTTTTAAGTATTGTTCCTCCGCCAACGGTTAATGCAGGACTGGATCAGACAGTTTGTGCCAATAATGCCCTGATTCCAATTAGCGGTACAGTTCAGGATGCAACACAATATGAATGGAGTTCAACCGGATCAGGAACATTTTCGCCGGATATTTATTCAATAAATGCTTTGTATATTCCAAGCGATCAGGATACTGCTGATGGAACAATTATAGTAAGCCTTTCTGCAACAAATTCATGCACTACATTGCAGGATGAATTTATTCTCAATATCACACCATCACCTTATGTAGATGCTGGTCCTGATCAGGTTATTTGTGCAACGGAACCGCAGGTATTAATGGATGGAAATGTTTCTGCAGGGGCTTCAACAGGCCAATGGGTAAGTTCGGGAACTGGTTATTTTGTCCCTGATAATACTATGCTTGGAGCCAGTTATATTCCAAGCGATCAGGATACAAGCAATGGTTCAGTAACTCTTACTTTAATTTCAACAAATAATGGAAATTGCAACCCGGTGACAGATGAAATGCTCGTTCAAATAGTATCTTCTCCTTTGGTTATAATTTCAGGCGATGATACAATATGTTCAACGTCAACAGCAGAACTTTCTGCTACTATTTCGGGAGGAACTGGCTCTGGCATTTGGACATCAAGCGGAACAGGAACCTTTTCTCCAAGTCATACCAGTTTGAATGTTACATATACACCAAGTGCTGCAGATATTACAACCGGCGTGTCAACCATTGTATTTACAACAACAAATAATGGAAATTGTGAACCTGCAAATGCTGTATCAAATTTGATAATCTTGCCGGGCCCAACCGTTAGTGCAGGCCCTGATCAGGTGGTATGTGCAAATAATTCTACCGTATACCTCAATGGTTCTATTTCTGAGGGTGCAACACAAGGGGTTTGGTCTAGTTCTGGTACAGGATATTTTACTCCCAATGCAAATGATTTATCGGCAAGTTATATTCCCAGTGATGCTGATACGGCTTTAGGTTCATTGGTGTTGACTCTTACCGCTATTGATGGATGCGATTCTGTTTCAGACTTTTTGAATTTAACAATTGTTCCTGCACCGTATGTGAATGCCGGTCCGGATGCATTTATTTGTTATGGCGAAACAGCTGTTTTTCTTGATGGAGTAGTATCAGGAATCACAAATCTTAGTGAATGGTCAACCCTGGGTTCAGGTTCATTTATTCCTGAAAATACAACCCTGAATGCTGTGTATAGTCTTAGTGATGCGGATACAGCTGCTGGTTCTGTAAACCTAGTATTGACTTCTTCTAATAATGGAAATTGTCTTCCAGTTACAGACACTATGGGAATTTATATTACCAGTATTCCGCAGGTCGAAGCAGGAGAGGATACAATTATTTGTTCCAATGGAACGGTAAGTTTGAATGGAGTGGTTGAAGATGGTTCAGGATCAGGTCAGTGGACAAGCAGTGGAGATGGAATCTTTTTACCATCTGCAGATTCTTTGAATGCTACCTATATTCCCGGAAATAATGATACGATCAACAATATTGTTACTTTAACTTTAACTTCAACAGATGCTTGTGTTGTGTTATCTGATTTTATTACTGTAGATATCCTTGATGCTCCGTATGTTAATGCAGGTCCTGATATTTCAATTTGTGAAAATGCTCCGACCACAAGCTTAACAGGTGTAATATCGCAGTGGGCACAGCCAGGTGAGTGGTCAACATCAGGTTCCGGAACTTTTAGTCCGGATATCAATCAGCTAAATGTGAATTATACAGCTTCAACATCTGATATTTCAAATGGCAGTGCAATACTATACCTCACTTCAACCAATAATGGTATGTGTGAAGCAGTAACAGATTCTTTGTTACTGTCCATTGTAAATCTGCCTAATGTTTATGCGGGACCTGATTTTACAGAATGCGCAGGTGATACAGCCTATGTTTCCGGTTTGATTTCCGGAGGTGCAGGAACAGGGGTGTGGTCTTCTTCCGGAACAGGTACTTTCTTTCCCAATGACTCATCTTTAAATGCAGGATATTTGCCAAGTTCAGATGACACTACAAATGGTTTTGTAAACCTTGTATTGACTACAACCAACAATGGTGGATGCATGGGTGCAACCGATCAGCTAACACTCGATTTTCAATCAAGGCCAGTTGCAAATGCAGGGCCCGACGATACGATTTGTGCCAATAATTCTGGTCTTGTCCTTTCTGGTCAGGTTTGGAATGCATCAGGAGTAAACTGGATTGCTGATGGAGCGTTTATTCCAAATCAAAATGCCTTAACGGTAAGTTATTTTCCATCCAATGATGAGTTGGACTCAGAAAGTTTTTCTGTACTGCTGATGACTACAGGAAATGGATTATGTGATCCGGATATAGATACACTTTCCGTTGCTGTTACCCCTTCTCCACTTGTAAATGCTGGTGGGGATAAATTTATTTGTTACGGAACCATGTCTGTTTCATTAAGTGGTTCCGTTTCGGGTATTACAAATACAGGAAGCTGGACAAGCCTGGGAACAGGTGTATTTTTCCCGGATGCAGATTCTTTAAGTACAATATATAACTTAAGCAGTGCAGATACGGCTAATGGTTCAGTAGACCTGGTGTTGATGTCAACCCAAAATATCGATTGTAATCCTGTTTTTGATACCATAACGATTTATATTACAGATGTTCCAACAGTTAGTGCTGGTTTGGATGATACAGTTTGTGCCAATAATGCAACAGTTGCATTAAATGGTTTCATTGAGGGTGGTTCAGGAACAGTAATCTGGACAGCAACCAATGGATCAGGAACATTTATTCCTTCGAATACTGTAATTGATCCTCAATATATCCCCAGCGTTTGGGATACAGCCAATGGCAGCGTAACAATTTTAATGACAGCAACAGATGCTTGTGTGCCTCAGAGAGATACAATGATTATAACCATTACTCCGGCACCGCATGTGGATGCCGGATCAGAAATATTGGTTTGTGAAGATGCAAATGCAATAAATATACAGGGAAATATTTACGGTGCAACTTTAACTGGAAACTGGTCAACGCTCGGTACAGGAAGTTTTGAAGATGCTGGTTTGTTGAATACAATCTATTATCCGAGTACAGCAGATACTGCAGCAGGTGAAGTTTATCTGGTTCTCGAATCTACAAATAACGGAGATTGTTTTGCTGAAAGGGATACACTTCGTATTGGCTTTGGTTTAACACCTATTGCTGCATTTAATTTTCCGGATACTGTGTGTGCAGGGCAAACAGTAACATTTGAAGATTTATCTTATGTAAATAGTGGCAACATTATAGGATGGCAGTGGGATTATGATAATGGTGACATGAGCTCACAGCAACTCGATTCCACAATATTTCCTTTCGGTGGAGTTTACTATGTAAGATTGATTGTTACTTCGAACAATGGTTGTAAAGATACTTTAACCCAGCCTATTACTGTACAGCCTTCACCAGTGGCAGAGTTTACAAGCTCTCCGCATTGTTTGCTGGATTCTGTGTTTTTCGAAAACCTTTCAACTCCTGCAGTGAATTGGTATTGGGAATTTGGAAATGGAAGTACCAGTCAGTTGCAAGACCCTGTTCCTCAGATTTATGATAGCCTTGCCAGTTATGTAGTGTCACTATCCATTACTGATGCATGGGGTTGTAGCGATATTGTCCATCATACCATAAATATTCATCCAACGCCCGATGCAGAATTTCTTGTAGGAAATATGTGTGTTGGCGATACTGCTACCTTTATTGATAATTCAAATATTGATTATGATACCATTACAAGTTGGTTGTGGGACCTTGGCGATGGTTTTTACGATACTGTACAAAATCCGGTACACGCATATACGATTTCTGATACATTAAGTGTGGTTCTTACCGTTTCTACGCAGTATTGTTCTAATACTGATTCGGTAACTGTTACGCCAATGCCAGCTCCTACATTCGAATTGTCACCGGAATCGGGTTGTTCTCCATTAAGCGTGTCATTCAATCCCAGTACAGCCGGTGGTGCTTTATTCTACTGGAATTTTGGCGATGGTAGTACATCAACCAATCAATCACCAACCCATGTTTTTCACAATACTACAAGTCATGATACCAGCTTTACAATAAGCCTTGTAGTAGAGTCTGTATATGGGTGTGTGGATTCAACCGAAGAGGATGTAACAATCTTTCCGAAGCCAACAGCTAATTTCGAATTTGGCCCACAGGTTATTTGTAGCAGGGAAGAAGTTTTCTTTAATAATCTTTCAACTGGAGCAGATGCTTATCAATGGACCTTTGCTGATAGCTTAGGCAATGACACTTCTACACATACTTCGTTTGTTTTTTCTAACCAGGGAAATGCAACACAATATTATCCTGTGGAATTGCTGGCGATTTCATCCAATGGCTGTCGTGATTCCCTTATCGACTTTGTACCAATCAATCATATTCCTGATTATAATGTTACCATTACACCTGATTCAGCATGCCACCCAGTTACAGCGCATATAATTGCAACAGTAGGAGCTGCATCTTATTCGTGGGATTTTGGTGATGGTACTTTTGTTAGTGGAGGAGATAATGTTTACCATACTTTTGTTAATTATAATGATACGGATACAACATATTACGTACAGTTGGTTGCCGAAGCCAACAATACCTGTATTGATACCTCATACAAACCTATTGTAGTACATCCAAGTCCGCAAGCTGAATTTGTTCTGGATACGCTCTATGGTTGTTCTCCTTTTAATGTTTCTGTTACCAATACTTCACAGGGTGCAGAAAGCTATTACTGGGAGTTTGAACAAGGAAATAGCGACACCATATCTGATCTGCATTTTACATATTTAATGGAGAATACAAGTCCCAACCAATCTTCATATATTATTAATCTCACTGCGGAAAGTGATAATGCTTGTACGAATACATATTCACAAACCATAAATATTTTCCCAGAGGTAACCGCCTTATTTACATGCGATACAGTTGGTTGTTCTCCACTGAGTCTTTATTTTGAAAATCAATCTGTATACGGTGAATCGAACAAATGGATTTTCGGAGATGGTGGTCTTTCTACAAACGCAAATCCGGTACATACTTTTATTAATAATCTTCAGAGTGATACAGTTTTTCATACTCAACTGGTTGCTACTTCTGTATATGGATGTAAAGATACTTCTGAAATTCAAGATATTACTATCCATCCTCAACCCGTAGGAAATTTTGATTTGGTAAATAGTTCCGGCTGCTCACCTTTTAATGCCAATATAATAAATACGTCTATTGGTGCTGTTAATTATCAATGGGATTTTGGAGATGGAGCAATTTCCTCCAGTAGCGATCAATATGTAAATCATTTGTATCAGAATAGTGATACAGCATTGGTAAGTTATACAATGACTCTGATTCTGGAAAATGAATATACTTGTACTGATACTGTTTTTCAAACCATAGATGTTTATCCTGAGGTGTTGGCTGCCTTCACTTGTGATACGGTTGGCTGCTCTCCTTTAACAAGCGTATTTACCAATCAGTCTGAAGGAGCTGTTTCATACAATTGGTCTTTTGGTGATGGGAATAGCTATTCTGGATTAAACCCAAGCCATGTTTATAACAATTTGACAAACAACACAAAACAATATCTTGTGAGGTTGATTACAAGTTCAGATTACAGTTGTAAGGATACAGTTTTTGAGACAATTACAGTTTATCCTAAACCCAAAGCAAATTTTGAACTTGCAGATCCAGATGGCTGTTCTCCCTATGCTGCAAGCTTTATTGATTCCACAGAGTTGGCTGTGAATTATTTTTGGGACTTTGGTAATGGGAATACAGATACTACAACCACTTTTATTGATGATTTTCAGTTTGAAAATGCATCAGAGCAACCCATAAGTTTGGATATAGAATTAATTGTGGAGAGTGAATATTTTTGTCAAGATACAGTTAGTCAAACGGTAAAAGTGTATCCTGAAATTGATATTGGTTTTGTTCCGGGTGATACTGCTGCCTGTAGTCCATTGCCTGTGGTGTTTACAAATTTGTCGGATACGGTTATTGGTTATAGCTGGAGTTTTGGAGATGGGGGAATCTCGAATTTCAGAAATCCAGAGCATACCTATTTGAACACTTCTGTAAATGATATAACATATATGGTTACACTGGAGCTGGAATCACATTATGGTTGTTTTGCAAGGGATACATCCCACATAACTATTTATGCTACACCAAATGCTGAATTTGATGTTAACCCAGGTTCACAGTATTATCCCAATACAACTTTTGTTGTCAGTAACTTTACAATTGGCACATGGGATTATGCATGGGAATTTGGTGATGGAGAGTATTCAGACCTTCAGCAACCCATTAGTCATTCATACGACTGGTGGGGTGATTATGAAATCGTATTAATCGTTAGCAGTGATTATTGTAGTGATTCTGATACAACAACTGTGCGTGTATTTCCCGGAATGCCGGTTGCTGATTATGATTCCTCTTTTACGGGTTGTGCACCATTAACAGTAACTTTTGTTAATAAATCGCAGGCTGCAACCTGGTACCAGTGGGATTTTGGCGATGGAGGTCAGTCAGATGATGAAAATCCATCATATACATATCATATTCCTGGTGTTTATGTT
>PKSZ01000046.1 GCA_002869425.1 Marinilabiliales bacterium | reverse complement strand
CGATTATGTTTTAACTGTTATGGATTCTAGAAATTGCCAACAGTATGCAACAGCACAGGTTCATCAACCCGTAGAATTGTTAGTTTCTCCTCTGGGTGATTCAGAAGTTTGTTATGGCGCTAATGTTAATCTGATGGCAAGTATAATATCTGGAGTATCTCCATACGCTTATCGTTGGAGTACCGGGGAAACACAATCTGCTATAAGTTTTCTGGCAACAGAAAATTCAGATTATGCGCTTGTTGTAATTGATGCAAACGGTTGTCAAAGCGATACAGTTTATTCAAATATATCAGTTGGAGAACCTGTGAATTTGGAGTTGAGTACAGCGCAAGATACTGTTTGTGTTGGTGATACTGTTATAATTTATGGTAGTTATACAGGGGGAGCCGGAACGTATTCAACAGAATTGTTTGGTGAAAATGTTACTTTTCCTTTAAAAGTTGCAGCTGCCGATAATCAAAATCTGGTTTTTGTATCTACTGATTATTGCAGTGTGATTCCTCAGTATGATACGTTTCAGGTACGGGCATATCCTGTATATGATATTCAGATAGATGTTGATAAATCATATGGTTGTGCTCCCTTTGATGTAAGTTTTAATGAGATTGGTGAAGGCAATGCTGTGTCATTCCTTTGGGATTTTGGAACTGGTTGGACTTATGATAATGCATCAACTTCATCACCTGAATTTACATATAACAATCCAGGATCGTATGATGTAACTGTTAGGGTGGAAGATCAACATGGCTGTGTTTCAAAAAGAAATTACCCTTCTTTGATTAATGTTTATAAGAAGCCGGAAGCATATTTTGTTGCTGATAAGTATAAAACAACAATTCTGGAATCAGAAATTGAATTTACAGCCGATGCCGATTCTCTAAGTCTTACTTTGTGGGAGTTTGGAGATGGTTATACTGCAACCCAGGATCAAGTGAGCCATACATACGCAGAGCCTGGAGATTATCTTGTTGAGCTTATTGTTATGACTTTTGATGGTTGTACAGATACATTGTTTCAACAGGTGCTTATTGAAGATGTTTCTACATTTTTTGCACCCAATGCATTTACACCCAATGGTGATGGTTTTGATGATGAATTTAAGCCTGTAGGGAATGGATTGACAGAAGACTTTTATATGTCAGTTTTTGACCGATGGGGAAATAAAATATTTGAATCCAATTCCCCTGAAATTGGTTGGAAAGGAAAAAACAAAAACGGAAAGACTTTTTCAACAGGCGTTTATACTTGGATTGTTGTTTATAAAGATCATTTCGGACAGGAGTATAAAAAAACAGGTTCTGTCACTTTGTTAAAGTAACTCACCACCTCATATATCAATGCAATCAAAGTCCCGGTTCTTGCTAAGCCGGGGCTTGATGTATTAAGTAAACTCTATTTGCAATGACAATCTGTTCTTGCAAACCAATATTTCCATCCAATGTATAAATTGGCTGTGTTTGGATATCCATACAGTAGCCCAAATGAGAGGTCATTGGTTTGTGATTTGTAGATATCGTAGCCCAGATCGATGTATGGTAAAAATAAGTATTGAAAATTATCATTTGTATATACAAATCTTTCTTTAACATATCCTTCAAGTCTCGACCATGAGTTTCTGTATAAAACTCCAAAACCAATTCCCAAATTAAGGGCAGCTTTTTTCTTGTAAGCGAGACTTCTTTTCTTTTGAATTCTGAATTGTAAATTAACTGCAGACATACCGCTTGCTCCAGCTGTAGCATCAAGATAAACTCCCTGGTTTATTTTTACAGCTACCTGATCTTCGATAATGTACTTTTCATATGCAAGGATAATTCCCGGTTCAAATAATAGATGTGCACCCGGATCCGCTTTTAAAGTAAATATTTCAGCATTGATATTCTGAACAGGAGTAAAGCCAATGGGTTTAACTCTTAGGCTGAAGTTGGTTTGTGAAAATCCAATTGCTGAATAAATAAGAAATGCAAAAAGCGGATAAAGAAATTTGAGTTTTCTTTTCATAGGGTAAAATTCATAAGATTTTTTGACATTAAAAAGAGAGATTTATTGTTCAGCATATATTTGAAAACAGAAAAGGCAGGCATCATGTGGAATAATTATTATTTTTTATGTATTCCCAGGTTTATTGCGGTTCTTTCTTTACCAATTCTCTTAGCCAGCTGATTAAGATATTTTTGATTTTCTCTCTTATACCAGAAGAAAACCTTTTTTTGATCTTTTTTTCCTTGTGTGTTTTTCTCTGAGAATATTTTTT
>PKSZ01000633.1 GCA_002869425.1 Marinilabiliales bacterium | reverse complement strand
TAAAGGTAAGGGAAGAAGTCTACCCTATTTATAATAAAACTGGTATCAACAGGAACATTTTGCTGTCCGTCCATATAGTTGTTTTCTGCCCTTACTCCTGTTTTTACAACTAGATCTTTGCCAAATGTTTTAGTTAATTGAACATAACCGGCACTGATATTTTCCTTATAGTTAAATGAATTGGTTCTTAGTGAATCATCTATAGAAATACCATTAAAATCAAAAAAATAATCAGAATTGCTCGTGTAGTTCTGGTAAGAAGTTTTCAAACCTCCTTCAAATGATAGTTTTGCTGGAAACTTATAAGTAAGGTCTATTTGTCCTACCAAAAATTTCCTTTGCTGATGATTTTCTCCATTTCCTTCAAGCAAAAAACTGGAAGGCAAACGAAACAAGTATGAATAATCTTCTGTATTCTTATTGTCGTAATAATTAAATCCAAAACGCGAATCCAGCACCGATCCATTGGTGTCCAGTTTATATTTAAAACCCAAATCCTGCTGTATATTCAAAGAATATGCATCCTTTACAATGTCATTATTGTTTTCTGCTACCCTTTCAAGATCATTAGCTTCCGTGAAATTTTGATTTTCAATATCTGTATTTGGAAGACTGTAATTAATTCTTCCATCATAATTAAAACTCAATTTTTCAGAGGGATCGTAACTCACGCCGTAGCCTGTATAAAAATGATGGTTGTTTCGTATTGTAACAGCTGACTGATTTAACAGTGTATCGCCACCAATATTACGGAATGTATTCAAATCTTCACGATTTACACCATGATGATAATTGGCATTCAGGTACAGAGAACTGTTTTCACTTCCATTATTGATAGATATTCCGAGGTTTTCGCTTGCATAAGTACCTTGTCTGTAACCGGCATTAATATTTCCAAAACGACCAATCTTCACTCCTTTTTTCAATACGATATTGATAATTCCACCTGAGCTTGCTGCATCGTACTTGGCAGAAGGTGTTCGCATGATTTCTATTTTTTGTATACTCCCAGGAGGCAAACTCTGAAGCAAAGTGGTTATATCCTGATTACTCATCTTCTGCTCTCTTCCATTGATGTATATCTTGGCTGGTGTTGCTGAACTCAGGTATATTCCATTATCCTGATCAACGTACAAACCCGGTGTGCTCTCAAGTACTTCTAAAGTATTCGAACTAATGGAAACCATGTTCTGAGGATCGACAATCATTTTATCTTCTTCCTGACGAATTAATGGCTGTTTGGCTGTAATTGTAACTTCATCAAGCTCTATGGCCTCTTCCTGCATTTTAAAATAAAAAGTTCTGTCGGTTGGTTTAACCATTATGGATTTTTGCAAAGTTTCAAATCCCACGAACGTAATCTTTAATCCATATAGAGTATTATCCATAGACTCAAACACACCAAGTCCCTGTTTATTGGTAATGGTATATGTATGGGATGAATCCTCAACTTTTGTGCATTCAATAGTAGCTCCAGGTAGTGCTTTCCCGTTTTCATCCATTACATAAATTTTTACATTCTGAGCATATGCAAGGAAACCTGCACAAACAATAACCAATAAGAGTATATACTTCATCGGTTCAAAGGTACATAATATACCAAAAAGCAATTCAAATATCTACATTAAAAAATAAGATTACCAATCATTAAAAGTACCCTACTTATTTAATGTATTAATAAGGAGGATCAACATAGCCTCCCAATCGACTATAATACAATCTGGTTATTTCGTCATTACATTTAACATCAATCGCATAGAACTCATTATTGCTTACAGAATTTACTTGGAAAAAACGATCAACTTCACAATCTCCATGTTTACCTTCTTTATATGCATCATAAACGATATCAGGAAATTCATCTCTCTTTAATTCTTTAAAACTTGCCTTTATTAAAAGATCTTTTCTGGCTGAATTCACGACAGTCTCATGATATACGTTTTGATCATAAAATATTATTTTAGATAATCTGTCACTTATTTTTACTACATTTCGAATATCTAAACGATTGAATATTAAAGGATATTGCCGTTCTAGCACTTTTTTATGTTGTGCCAAAATATCTACATCCTCAACAGGCTCAATCTGCCCGCTTACGTGAATTGACAGTAGTAAAATGATTAAAATTGAAAAAAATCTCTTTTGTTTAAATCGCATAAAATATTCCATTTTTTAATTATTATCACATATCATTAGTGTCTACTAAAAATTAATATACGTTCTTTGAAATCTTTGATAATTCACATTTAGCAAGCTTTT
>PKSZ01000282.1 GCA_002869425.1 Marinilabiliales bacterium | reverse complement strand
AGATAACATTTTTGAACTCATAAAAAGCAAAAGCACACCAATAAACCCCAATGCCAACCAAATAATCAACATGGTTGAGTTACTTTCTTCCGTTTGCTTATCAACATACCGAAAAGCCTCTAATGGAACAATTGTCTCTAAAGGTTTTGTTATACTATCCCTAAAATGTATTAAATCGTACTGTGGCTTTATCACTTTTGAGTTACCAAAGTATAATGCATAGCCTCTGTCTTTATTTAAATCTGCCGTTAATATTCTTTTTAAACAAAACAGTTTTACACTATCAAGAACCAAGGGTTTATCGTCATTATTTTGTACAGCCAGAATCAACTCATTACTTCTTACGGAATTTAAGTTGCAGGTATTGCCGGAATAAGATGATATATAAAATGATTTCAGGGGCACCAAGCGTACTTCCTTCTTCTTTTTATAAAACTCCGTTCTAGGAATAAAAATATCAGCTTTCCTATGGTACATATCAGCTCCGGAAAAGCTAAATCCAACTTTATCTACGACTCTTGTTGTATCAAAATATATATGTATGTATGATGTTTTATTTTCTATACTGTCTTTCTGTTGAAACGTAAAATCATTAATCCTCATATAATCTCCCATTTCTTTCAGATAATCAACATAATAAACCTTATCAATTTGAATAGGATCTTCAAAATAATCGTGAATAATAATTTCAAAATACTCGTAGTTTGTCAAAGGCAAATCAATCACTCTGATTTCATGCAAATTTTGATCGGAAGGAATGGATTTATAATAATACTTTTCTTTTATCACATACCAATTGTCCCCAGAATCTGATCCACTGATTTTCATCCACTTTGACACATCAGCATTGCGTATCTTAAACAATAACTTCCTTATTTGTTTTTTATCTGGATTCTGCAAAACCAATCGCGTATAACTTCTTCTCTTATTGTATTCTTTTTCGAGAATTTTTAACGGATTCCAGAATTTTTTCTCTTCTGTGATTTTTTTTGTTTCAAAAATGTAGGGTACTTCCTCTCCCTTATCACTGAAGATTCTAATATCTGACTGATTTTCATTCATTAATCCCAAGATAGATTCTGTGAGCATAATATTGTAATATCCAGAATTGTTTACATGATGTAAATCCGCTTTCCATTGAAACTCTAATTCTTCAAAATTCTGAGATAATGCATTGAATGCTAGTACTATTAGTGGTATAATAAAGAAAAACTTCGTTTTCATATTTTTATTTTCTATTGGTTGATTTCTGAATCTGCTTTATCTTTTGCCTCATCCTGCACCACCCATTTGATCTTTTGATACATGAAAGAAACAATTAGCAACAGAATTCCCAATGAAATAAATGCTGCAATTTTTCCTGCTGGATGAATATCCTGAATATCGTACAAGAACAATTTAAGAAGTGTTACAAAAAAGAGAGAAAGCGACATGATCCTTAAATGAGATAATTTCAGTTTCATTCCCAACACCATTAACACAAATGAGCTTATTCCCCATAAAACAGGCCAGGCAATTTTTCTGGATTGTTCAGCAATATCGTACAAGTTTGCATCCGTTGTATAACTTAACAATACTACCAAATGATCGGTTTCTGATGTGAGCACAAATAATCCAATAGCAACTGAAGTCCACAATGAGATTTTAGTCAATACTGATTTTTTTCCAACCAGCTTCTTGACTATACTGTACATAAGAACTGCCATACCGATTACAGAAAGACTACTTATATAGTGTACAAGAAAATGCGATAACTTTGTTTTTATTTCAGTTCCTTCTTCTATGTAATAATAGAAATTATTCAGGTAATCAGGATCAAGGTAACTATTCCTAACCTGAATTTCAGAAAAGTGAAAATAAGTAAAATAGCCAATGAGTGCAGCAATAGAAACAAACAATACACTAATCTTTGCAAAGGCAGGCTTTTTATTTCTAACCCAAAACAACAATGCCAACATAAAAAACATTATCAAACCTGAAATAAACATATCACCCGATGCCTCAACAGGAATATAAGCTTCAACATGGTATGCCAACTCGACAAAAGCACTGAAAAATGATGTCACGATCAAAAATATGCTAAGTGTCCATTCCCATGAACGCATACTAATTCCCCATGTCAATTTGTTATAAGTGCTTTTTCTGATCAGAAGAATGGAAACAATTAATGAGGCAACTACAATCAGACTTGTAATAAAGCCTTTATTAACAATAATTGGCGCAATTTCGGAATAAGAATCATACACTTCAATCGAATTGT
>PKSZ01000084.1 GCA_002869425.1 Marinilabiliales bacterium | reverse complement strand
GTACAACAGCAGCATATCTATTTGGATCCAATAGCTTTAATGATCTGTCAATAGCCAATTGTACAAGCCTTAATGTTGAAGGCGGTTCAGTACAAACGTTCTCTTCTTTTACTTATCCTGAAGGAACAGGCTGTAATGATTACTTTCAAATAAGTTCAACAATACAAGGGAGCCCGGCTTCATTTATTTGTACAGCTGGTGTAATTGGTAAAAACTGGCTTCAGATAACAGATGTTACTGCTGGTGGTGGCGCAACATTTAATGCATTTAATAGTATCGGTGTTGGAAATGTTACAGGCTGGAACATAACTGCTGTTGCAGGCGTAACTCTATACTGGTTCGGAGATGCAGGTGTTTGGAATGATGCAGCTCACTGGTCATTAACTTCGGGAGGCCCTGTTTCATACGGTTGCGTGCCTTCAAGTGAGGATATCGTAGTTTTTGATGATCAGTCATTTACTACTTCCGGACAAACAGTGGATATTGATGCGGATGCATATTGTAAGGATATGATCTGGACAGGTGTAACAAATAATCCTGAACTAACCGGCTGGCAAGATATTTACATTAACGGATCTTTAACTCTTGATCCTAATATGATTGCTAGTTATTCAGGTATGTTTTTATTTGGTGCATCGGATGCTGGAAATACAATATTATCTGCCGGCAAAACATTGGGTGGCATTACCTTTAATGGCACTGGGGAGTATGATTTGCAGGATGATTTGACAATAAACTGGAGCGGTATATTGTTTAACAGCGGAACCTTAAATACAAACGATTTTGTTATTAACTGTGCGCAGGGTGATTTTCGCTCAAATTCTTCAAGTCCGCGGGAACTGAATTTGGGAGCATCCACTATTGATGTTTCCAGCTGGGTAGTTTCTGACAATACAAACTTCTCACTGAATCCAGGTACTTCAGTTATCCGATTGGGTAGTAATGCATGGGAATTTAATGGAGGTGATCTTACTTACAATGATGTGTATCTTGTTGATTTAAACTGGGGAGGGTTGACAGTTAAAGGGTCTAATACTTTTAATCTGTTAAATATTGAAGAAGGTGCTGAAATAGCGTTTGAAGAAGGAACAACACAAACAACAACAATGCTGCAGGCAGAAGGCTCTGATGAAGCACATATATTTTTAGGTTCAACGCTTGCAGGAAGTACTGCATATTTGAATCAGACAGCACAGGAGTTTTGTGGCGATTGGCTTGAAATTCAGGATATGACAGCATCAGGAACCACATTCTATGCCGGAATTAACAGTGTTGATAATGGAAATAACTCAGGATGGACATGGTCTGGTGTAACTGCCATTAACCAGTATCCTGCTGCAATGTGTGAAGATGTTCCTGGTGGTGGAACTGTTGCAGGTATTGATCTTACTGCACTGGAAGCTTCAATTGATGGCGGTAATACTTATACACATACATGGTATGAAGATGCTTTTTTAACGGTTCCAGTAGGTGATCCGACCAATGTTGCCGTTTCTGATCTGCAGGTATTTTACGATGCAGTTGATAACGGGGTATGTATAAATACAGCAGAAGTAACATATTCAGTCGTAAGCAGTCCGGTTCTTTCTTTTGTTATAACAGATGCCAGTTGTAATGGTAATGCTGACGGGGATATTGATATGACTGTAGCAAGTGATTATTCACCATGCACATATGCATGGGATACGGGTGCAGGTACAGAAGATATTTCAGGACTACTGGCCGGAACATACGACGTCACTGTTACAGACATTGAAGGTTGTCAAAATACAGGTTCTGCTACAGTTGGTGAACCTGCTTTATTGTCTCCTTCTATTTCCGGAACGGATCCTTTATGTAATGGTGATTCTAACGGTGAAGCAGATCTTTCGGTTTCTGGAGGCACATCTCCTTATTCTTATTTATGGGATACTGGTGCAACAACTGAAGATATTACAGGTCTGTCTGCCGGAACATATTCTGTGGTTGTGACAGATGCAAATGGCTGTACAAGCAATGCAAGTATTACACTTACCGATCCAGCAGTTCTTACAGCTTCTATATCAGGAACCGATCCATTATGTAATGGAAGTTCAGATGGAGAAGCAGACCTGACAGTTTCAGGAGGAACGGCTTCATATACTTACTTGTGGGATGGGGGCGAAATATCCGAAGATCTAACAAATATACCCGCCGGAACCTATACCGTTTATGTAAGCGATGCAAATGGCTGTACAAGTAATGCGAGTATTACACTTACAGAACCAACTGCTCTTACAGCT
>PKSZ01000602.1 GCA_002869425.1 Marinilabiliales bacterium | reverse complement strand
CCGGGTGCGGCAGAAGGAATACAAGTAGATTTAAATGTATCAAACCCTGATGGAATTGATGATCATACACTGGTAGATCTTAAGAAGTTTCATATTGATTTTGAGAAAAACCCTATTGATGCTCGTTTAAAGGTTAAAACACCGGTTAGCAATCCTGATATTGATGCATGGCTGAAAGGGTCCATTGATCTGGCAAAAATGGGAAATGTAATTCCTATGGATGACATGAACCTGAATGGTATTATTAATGCTGATTTTACTATGAAGGGTACAATGGATATGATTGATAATGAGCGTTATGAAGATTTTGAAGCTCTGGGTAATATAGGAATTGAAAACCTGAAATATGAAAGTGAAGATTTGCCACAGGCTGTAAATATTTCAAAAGCAGATATGATTGTAGCACCACAATTTTTTACGCTTCAGCAATTTAATGCATCGATGGGAAAGAGTGATTTTTCAATGAGTGGAAAAATTGAAGATTTTCTCGCCTATGTATTTAGAGATGAATTAATAAAAGGAGAATTCTTGTTTAACTCACGAAATCTTGACTTAAATGAACTAGCAGGAAATGATGAAGAAACAGTATCTGAAACAGGTGCTGAAACAACCGAAGCTGAAAGTGAAGAGGATATGGAAGTTATTGAAGTTCCTGCTAATATTGATTTTAAACTTACAACTACCATTGGAACATTGAGATATGATAATATGGATATTAAAAATATTTCAGGTTTGGTTGCGGTTAAAGATGGCATTGCTGATTTATCCGGTTTAAAAATGAACTTACTTCAAGGTGCAATGCAAGTTGACGGTAAGTATAATACACAGACTGTTTCAAAACCGTCCGTTGATTTTGCATTGGATATTAAAGGTTTTGATATTCCTACAACTTACCAAACTTTTAATACAATAGAAAAACTAGCACCGGTAACACAGTATTGTGAAGGTAAATTCAATATCAAATTCGATTATACAAGTGATTTACAAGCCAATATGGATCCTGATTACGCAACCATTCAGGGATATGGAAAGTTACAAACGAAACAGATTAAAGTGTCAGGTTCAAAAGCACAGAATTTGATTTCAGAAAAGCTTAAGATGGATAAGCTTAAAACATTGGTGCTGAATGATGTAAATATTTCTTTTGAAATAAAAGATGGACGCATTTATGTTGATCCGTTTACAACAAAGTATAGCAAGAGTGAATTTACCATTTCAGGTTCACAGGGTGTTGATCAATCACTTGATTACACAATGCATATGAAGGTGCCACGTTCAGAGTTTGGTGGTCAGGCTAATGCATTTTTAAATGATCTGGCATCACAGGCTTCAGGTAAATCTAGCGTAAATGTTGAACTGGGCGAGACCATTGAGTTTGATGTATTAATTGGTGGAACAGTAAGTGATCCTAAAATCTCTGTGGATATGGGAGAGCAAGCAAAAAGTGCTGTTGAAGATATCAAAGAGCAGGTAGTTGATAAAGTGAAAGAAGAAGTAGATAAAGCAAAACAGCAGGCAATTGCCAAAGCCAGAGCCCAAAAAGCAAAATTAGTTGCAGAAGCCAAAGCCAAAGGTGATGCATTGGTAAAAAAAGCAGAAACAACTGCCAATCAGGCGAAAGCAGCTGCAAGAAAAGCGGCTGAAAAAGTTAAAAATGAAGCGTATAGCAAAGCTAAAGATGTTGAAAATGCTGCCAAAGGCAAACCCAAACCATTAAGAGATGCAGCAAAAAAATCTGCAGATAAAATACGAAAAGAGGCAGATAAACAGTATAACAATGCAATGAGAGAGGCCGAAACAAAAGCCAATCGGGGTGTAAATGAAGCTAAGAAACAAAAAACGGAGTTAATCAATAAAGCCAGCAAAGAAGGTGATCGCTTGATTCAAAAAGCTGAAAACAGTTAAGATTGCTGTTAATAACTTCCGTAAATGTTATTTGCCGGGGCTGAAATTACAAGTAATATTTTAGTAATTTTTGCTCCGGTTTTTCGTTTAAATACAAAAGAAAAGCATTCATATTGATTATTGATACATTATATAGAATTTTAGTCAGGCAAATCTTTTTGCTTTTGATACTTCTAGTTTCTTTATCAGCATCAGCTCAGGAAGTTAACTGTCTTGTAAAGAACAGGAAAGCAGAAAAGTTATACAATGACGCACTTGAACTTCTCTATAGCGGACGTAGGAAACCGGCTTTCGATAAATTGTATGAAGCCTTAAAGGTTGAACCCAATTATGTGGAAGCCTTATATGAACTGGCTAATG
>PKSZ01000691.1 GCA_002869425.1 Marinilabiliales bacterium | reverse complement strand
CTGCATCAAAATTTACTGAACCACTCACTGTGATAATATGATATGTACTCGCACCTGCAACAAACTTAAACCACACATCATCCTCACTTGTTCCGCTGCAATCAGGGATTAGGGAACTGGTTGCACCTGAAACATCTCCTGACGTAGCTCCACCGCAACTTGATCCGTAAACAGAAAGCAAGCTTGCACCTGAACAGTCATCATTGGATGGAGCACTTCCCGATCCACAACTTGAGCACCTCCAAACAAGTGTAGTGAATGTAGAATTGGTTGCACAACTGAATTGGTTTACCAAAACCCTTACTGTTCCTGTAAAAGTAGCAGTCCAAACTATTTTGGCATCATTTGTTGCATCCACATCATCACTATAACATAATGAAGTTGTTCCATCTTCACTCAATAGGGTTAGCTCTGAATCATATGTTGCCTCTCCTCCATCAGAAGCCAGCAAAGACCATTCGTATGTTTCACCTGAAGTGACAGAATAATATGCATACTCCCCGGCATAAATAGCAGTTGACACCGTTGACCATGAAGATGACGTTGAACCGTATGTACCTGTAGGAAAATTACTTCCTCCTGAGCATCCTCCACTTAAACATTCGCCCTGTGCAAAAGAAACCTGCCAACTCAGTAAAAACTGAATTGTAATAAAAATTACTAATAAAATATGATTTCTCTTACTGATCATTTAGTTTTGTTGAAACCCACCTGCCATAAGTGTAGTTACAAATGATAGAATATTCTTTATCCAAGATTTAAAAATAAACACATCAAGTTAGCAAAAATACGTAGAAGTACGAAGCAAAAACAATAATATTTTTTTTGTGCATCGAAAAAATGCTCAGGGACTGACGTTGTATATTCCTATTGACGTATTATTTTGCAAGGAACAATACAATAAACAACTTAACATTTGCTTATTAAAGCAATATTTCCTGACTCAGCATTTCAGATAATATCGGGTTCTACTCAGTTGGAGAACAATATCATCTTAACCTTTTCTAATACATCTACAGATTCATCAAGGCTTGTTATGATTACCCAATCATGAAACATACCCGGATATTCAAAATAATTGGTTTTTACATTATGACCTTCCAGTATGGCTTTGCATTTCCGGGCATCAGCCAACAAAACATCATGGGTTCCAATAAAAACAGAAACTTCTGGCAGATTACTGCAATCTCCATAAATTGGACTTACACGACTATCGGTTAAATCCAGACTGCCGGCATAATTTTCACACGCTTCCCTAAAACCTGTAACACTCAATATATGATCATCTTTTTCTAACTCCCTGATATGCGGATTACTCATTGTTACGTCCATCCAGGGCGAAAACAAGATAATTTCATCAGCCTGTTTTATATCCCTGCTTTGTATTCTTTGAGCAAGCCCCAAAGCTAAGCCTCCTCCTGCTGAATCACCCATCAATGCAATTCGATTATCAGAATATTTATTAACATTTTTCACATATAAAGCTTCCAAAAAATTATAAATATTTTCACAATTTGATTCTGGAGCCAATGGGTAATCCGGCACAATTATCCTAACATTCATTGACTCAATTATTTTCCCTATAAGTAGCCAATGCGGCTTTGTAATATTTGCATAATATGCACCACCATGTAAATATAAAATGGTCAAAACGGGTTCTGCTCCTTTGCGTTTTATTTCCCATACATTTCTTCCATTCTGCTGCATTATAGAGATATCATATTCTTTCATTAACGACTTAGGCAGCTTACTAACCTCTTTCGAATATGAATTGTTATGAATCTTCTTCTCCATCTTTTTGTCCATTTTCAGAATCTTCATGGTCTTTTGAATCATTTTTGCCTGCGAAGAAGGTGTTTCAAGAATAGGTTCATCTGCACAATTGCTTTTACTCATAATTGTATCTTGAGCAAAACAAATACCAACAGCAAAAACAACCAACAATAAAACAACAAATATTCTTTTACATTTCATGCCAATAAATGTAAACACCTTTATTGATATTCTTTCGAAAAAGAACCAAATAATTGCTCTCAGTAGTATGAGTTATCCTAAAAAATTATAAAAGGACAAATTGCAGACAAAAGTCCATAAAATGAATTTATTATGCTGATATTCAAACTTCTACCACACTTTAATCTTTTATATATCCTCAAATTATTGCGAACAACACTTATAGTGTGTATATTTACACTTTTAATGTAATTAAATGAAAAAAGAAACCGTAATCAAAGCAAAAAGGCAGTTCATTGCAGACTGTACAAAAAATCTGATTGAAACAGCCGGAATTGATTCCATTAATATGGAAGATATTGCTAAAGCGTCGGAATATACTAAAAGAACCCTGTACGTATATTTTAAAAGTAAAGATGAAATTCTGTTATGGGTGTTTACCGACGATCTGATTCAAAGATGGAATTATCAAAAGATAAGAATACAGCAAAAAATAAAAGGAATTGACAAACTAAAAGAATGGGCATATGCATATCTAGACTACTGCTCTGAAAATTCCATAACAATTCCTCTACAAAACTATATGGATTACCATTTTGTAAATCTTGAAAAAGTTGACAATGAAGTATTTTCACGTTTTGAGGAAATTAATACTGCTTTGGCTGAAGGATTGCGTTTAATCTTTAATGAATCGCTAAAAAACAAAGAATTACGCTTTAAGGTAAATATTGATTTAACAATTAGTCAATTTCTTTACAGCTACCGTGCCATTTTGCAAAGAGCATTTTCCAGTCAATACTCCTTCACAACCATAGATAAAAAAGAGTACGTAGACTATTTCATTCACTCTTTCATTCTTGGTCATTTCAAAAAAAAGTAACATGCATTACAGAAAAACATATAAAGGTATTTTAATTGCAGCAATGGCACTATTTCTGGTTTCATGTGAACAAAACAGTATAAACTCTATCAATGAGCCAAAGGATAGCCTAGTAGTAACCGGCAAGGAAGAATTGCAATACTTTCCGGATGCACCAGGCTACTACACAAACAATAATAATTCTGACTCATTAATAATTCAGTTTGAATTATATGCCGGAAATAAACCAATGATAACGGGAAAAATAAACAATAAAAATGCCCGATTTCTTATTGACAATGGAAAACTATTTAATGAGATATGGTTTTATAACGGAGAAACTGATTCTCTTAATCTATACTACAAGACGCATGAAGCAGATTCCCTTATAGGCATTGGTGAAAAGGAGGCAAATCCTATTTACGATGGAAATCCCGTAAACCTTAGTTTTACTAATGTTCAATTTATGGATCAGCCAACACTTATATCCCCCTCAGAATCTGGTTATGCTGATTTTTTTCCCGGGATAAACGGACAAATTAGTTCTACGCTGTTTAAGCATTTTATTGTAAGCTTCGATTTTGAGAACCTATCCATCTATCTTCATAAGCCAGAACAATTTACTCCAGACAAGAATCAACATGCTATTAAAATGCAAAAACGCAATAATGGCTCCTACTGTATTCCATTTGAATTAACTACAAAAACGGGTGAAACGCACAAAGTGCTACTTGATATTGATATTGGAACTGTTTTTCCACTATACCTGATTTCAACCAATACAAACAATATTGCCATCACTGATAAAACTGAAAAACAATTTGTTGGTATGGGTGGTTCCGGAGAAATATATGGTTTTAAGGATACCTTAGCTGAATTGAAACTTGGAAACTATTCTTTCAAGAATTATCCGGTTATTATTGCTCCCATTGAAAGTAATTCAGATACTAATATTGTGGAAAACGGAACTTTTGGGATTGAGTTAATGAAGAATTTTACTATAACCTTCGATTATTTCAACGAAATACTGTATTTGGAACCAAATAAAAATTTTAAGGGAATAGATTGTAAATAATCAATTGAGAAAATCATTTCACGCAGCTCAAGATTCATAGTTATATGCATTAATTAATGCTCAATCTATTTCATCAACTCCAGCAAGTCATCAATCAGAGCTTCATCCTGCGGCCATTTTGCTTCTGATGTTACCAACTTACCTTTCTTATCAAACAACATATAGGAAGGATAACCTTTGATATTCAATTCTTTCGCCAACTTATCAGACTGTTCCCTGCTCAGTATATAATGATGGCCCAGAATTTTATAATGAGCAATGGCTTTTTTCCATGACTCTTCCTGATCGTGCATGGCCAGGTATAAAAATTCCACATCTTTCCCCTTGAGCAATTTTTTCAACTTTTCTGCATATGCCATTTGCTCTATACATGATCCACACCAACTTGCCCAAAAATCAACATAAACTACTTTTCCCTTATATTCAGATAAAATTTCAGTTAAACTAAATGTTTCGTTTTCTTCATTAGATAAGTTAATCATCTTTGCCTTTCTCGGCAATCTTGCTTTTCGTTCCCTTTTTGTGACAGTTCTGTACCTATATTTTACAAAATCTACGAGCTCCTGTGGCATTTCGTCACTAATCGACATAAAGTAATGATAATACGGTTTGAAATTATCCAATGTATTTGCACCAATATAAGTTGTAAGCATATCAGCATAAAAATATGCACACGATAAAGTATCTAGCTCTTTTTTAGCTATATCCATACATCGCGTTAACCATACACCACTCATATCAGTGCTATCGTTCCAGTTGTTTTCCAGCTTAGCTATCCGGTATTTATAAAAGATGAAATAATCATATAAAAAATTACTTAAATCATACTCCAGCAAACGCCAATCAGCCTCCAGGTATGGATACGATGTAAGATATTTTTCAATGTAGGCTGCTTTTTTCAGCACCTCCGATTTCGACTCTATTCTATATGTCTGCAGGAATGATAGGATTAGTCTGGAAATAAAATCATTTTCAATACGATAACGGTAAATATCTTTGAACTTATGATCAGGGAACTGACTGAAGTATTGCTCAAGATGCGCTAAGCGTTGTTTACGCAATGCAATAGAATAATTGCAAATAATATTCCAGTCATCATACATAAACAATGTATCACTATCTAATCTTGGTTCAAATTTCACAAAATGACTGGCAAGAAAATTATTAGCAACTGAACCTTTTCCAGAATACCTAACCGATTCATCAAATTGTTCAGTATCTAAAGTTAAATAAATACTATCTCCAGGAAACAAATACATCTCTGTACTTTCTTTTCCATGAACAAAATATGCTAAGCTGGGTGAGTCAATGATTATTTGTATAGAGAATTCATTCTTTTCATTTAACTTACACTTATGCTGGACTTCTTTTTGTTCAATGCAATTATTATAAAGTAAAAGTTCTACATTTTTCTTTACAGGGTGAGTGATTTTTCCTGCTACAATAACATTTACTGAGAATACACAAAAATTCAGCAATAAAAAACTCAACACGAATATGACTCTCATTGGGTATCTTTTAATCTTTCAAAATATTCATATTTTGTATAAAAATATGTAAAAGAGAATAGGATTCCCACCTTAATATATAATTCATTAAATCTTTTCTACTTTTACAATCGGTATAACATTCAAACCCATTCAAATGAAGTTTATTGGCATTCTGCTGGCAATTTTGTATTTAGCACCATTTGTTTCAGGTCAAAACAAGGAAATAAAAATGTATTCTCCTTCTAAAAATATTGAAGCCGGCCACTATTTTGAAAACAACAAAATACAATACGCTGTAAAGTATAACAATTACAGTATAATTGCTCCTTCTAACCTTAGCATACAATTTTCTGACACCAGTCTTTTTCAGGAAATGGAATTAATAAGTACAAAAAAAGAAGTTTCTCTCCATGAAAGCTGGAAACCTGTATGGGGCGAGTATTCAAACATTGATGTAGTTTACAATGAGTGGCAAACAAGCTTCAAGGATAAAAATAATGAGAATCTAAGGATGAAACTTGTTTTCAGAGTTTTTGATAATGGGCTTGCGTTTCGGTACGAATTCGAAGGTGCTACAAATTCTGTAACTATAACAGATGAGCAAACAGAATTTCATTTACCTCTTGATTTTCAAACCTGGTGGATTTGGGCAGATTACAACACATATGAAAAGCTCTATCAGAAAACACCCGCAAAGGAAGCAAATTGGGTTGCAACACCTGTTACATTTGAAATGTATGATAAATTTTACATGTCTATTCACGAAGCAGCTTTAACAGATTATTCGGGAGCCACACTTAAACAAAAACAGAAAGGATCCTTGGTTTACGAAACTGAACTAGTACCATGGAAAGATGGAACCAAAGTAAAAACTAAACTTCCTTTTGTAACTCCCTGGAGGGTAATTCTCCTGGCAGAAAAACCCGGCGATTTAATTGAATCACAAATTATTCCATCACTTAACGAAGATTGTAAAATTAAAAATACAAATTGGATAAAACCCATGAAGTATGTTGGAATTTGGTGGAGTATGCACATTGGCACAGAAACATGGAAACTGGGAGAAAGACATGGTGCTAATACTGAAAATGCAAAAAAATATATCGACTTTGCTTCAGAAAATGAATTCGATGCGGTGCTGTTTGAAGGCTGGAACACAGGATGGGAAAACTGGGGCAAGCCCAATGCTTTTGATTATATTACTCCTTATGAAGATTTTAATCTTACTGAAATAGCTCAATATGCTTCTGACAAAGACATTGAAATTATTGGTCATCACGAAACGGGTGGAGATATTATAAGCTATGAAGAAAAAATTGATTCTGCATTTGCTCTTTACAAAAGTTTAGGAATAGATGTTGTAAAAACAGGATATGCAGGTGCTATCAGACCTGAAGGAGAACATCATCATGGTCAGTTTATGGTTAATCATTACAGGAAAGTAGTGGAAACAGCGGCCAAATATGAGATTATGATTGATGCACACGAGCCCATTAAAGCAACTGGGATACGACGTACATACCCTAACATGATGACGCGCGAGGGAGTTCGTGGTATGGAATGGAACGCCTGGAGCAGTGGCAACCCTCCTGAACATACCTGTATTATTCCGTTTACCCGATGCCTTGGCGGTCCGGTAGATTATACACCTGGAATCGTGGATGTTCTGCTGAAAAACAATAAAAACAACCGAACCAACTGGAACAATGCAAAAATGGAAGAAACAAGAGTTTATTCAACAGTTGCCAAACAACTGGCACTTATGATTGTACTGTATTCTCCACTTCAAATGGCAAGTGATCTGCCTGAAAACTATGAAAATCATCCCGCACTGAAATGCATTCGCCAAATTCCTGTAAGCTACGACACATCTTTCGTTATCGATTCTAAAATTGGTGAGTATATATTAATTGCCAGGAAGAAAGGAAATACTTGGTTTATTGCAGGCATAAGCGACAAAAACAAAAGAGATTTTACAATAGACAATCTTCCGTTAATTGATGATCAGGAATACGAAATTCAAATGTTTAATGACGGGAAAAATGCTTCATACCATAATAATCCTGAAGAAATGGAAATCAAAACGAAAAAAATTAAAGGAAATCAAAAACTGTTTGCTCACATGGCAGAAGGTGGCGGTTTCGTATGGATTATTAAAAGTATAAATCAAGCTGATTGATTAAAAAATGCACTTACAGATCATGAAATCAAAATATTTAAAACTTATAAAGCTCACCGTTTCTTGCATATTTATTCTTACAGGCCAATTGGTATTTTCTCAGCATACTGCTACAACACATCCTGTTAAAAAATCAGAATCCAATTACTTAAGCATAAACTACTTTCAATCATTGTTCGATAGTCTTGGCTGGGATCGTTCAGAGGGATATTCAACACGGAACAATCAAACAGCTTTTGGCTGGGCTGAAAGTATACACCTTGAGTCCTTGCTCAATATGTACGAAGCAACAAAGGATGTTAAATATCTTCAAACATTGATTCTATGCATTGGAAATACAATTGACAGAAGAGATGATGAGCGATACAAAATTGGTTTGGATTCAATCGTGAATAACAGGGGCATTTCCGGTCCTTTCTGGTCAACCAGTCATTATAATGCCAAAGGAGATACAAGTGCACCCAAATCACATTTGATACATAGTGCCAACATTGTATATTCGTTTGCCAGATTGGCTTCAACCATTAAACTTGATTCCAGTCTTCAGGATTTGATCGTTCAAAAAGGGAGGTACAAAAATCTGGATTTCGACAGCCTCGCTAATGTGCTTATTAATGAAGCTGGAAAGACTATTCAAGCCCATGATTTTCAATGGAAAAGAAGAGGCTACTACAAACATCAAAGCTCAAGAAAAGAGCTTCCATTTAACTACCAGGCGTCAGCAGGAAAAGTTATTCTTCATCTTTATCTTGCCAGCAAGGATGAATACTATTACGATAAACTAATCGCATTAAGTGAAAGGATTAAAAAGAAGTACTTAACATACAATCCTGGTCTGGATTGCTATGAATGGAATTACAGCAGATACCAGGAAGGCACCGACATTTCTCATGGAGGTTTGTCTTCATCGTTTGCTTATGAATGTTACAAGTACAGGATATCCTTCCAGGGAGAGCCAGTTTTCTCACAAATAGACATGCTGCGCTTTTCAAATACATTCATGAAAAAAATCTATGATAGTCCATGGGTATTAAACGATGGAATGAATAACGATGCAGAAGCTTTTGATTTTAAAAATTCAGACCCCTTCATTACTGGAAATATTGGCAATACCATACGCTGGATTCAGTTTTCTGAGTTTAACGAAGAAGTTTACCAGATAATAGCCGAATTATACTCTTCAAGCCATTTGGCTAGGTTAAAACCTTTTCGTCCAAGCGCTTTCGAACTATCCCAATTGGAATTGTACGCTCCTGAATGGATTCCTGTTTGCTCAAATAAAAGCTTTAGTGATAGTTCTGACTGGCAAAATATGGCCATCTGCTCTTTAATCAATTCCAATCAGGATGATGTTTTTGCCTACAAAAAAGTCAAACAGGAACTATATAAGTTCAACCTAAGCAGCAACAACAGAACACTAAACCATCACCTTATCGACAGTAATTTAAACTGGAATAATTTTGATGCATTTTACTCAAAAGTAGATTCATGCATTGTTTTTTATAGTTTGATGGAATCAAATAACAATCAATATCTTATAAAATATAAGCTACAAAACGACTCATTATACGCATCAGACACACTTGCTAATTTTGGTCAGAATAAAAAATGGAAAGGAATCAAATCAGGACCACTGGTACAATCCGATATAACTGATATTATTATGGTGAACGAAAAAGCAGATTCCATTTTAATTTTTAATAACAGTATTCAATCGCCAAAACAATTGAAAGTGACCGAATTTACAAACAATGCACAAGTTGTAGATTTTGAATGTAAGGACATAGATACAGATTCTCTGTATGACCTTATATTTCTTGTAAAAGAGAACTCCACATACAAATTTATGATATATACAATTAGCGATTCCCTTGAAGCAAAACTTTATGCGCAATTTGAAGATACAATCAATACTTTCACAAATCTTACTTGTTTAAATAATCCAAAGAGTAACCCTCCTATAATTGCAGCCATCAACAAAGAGAGTGGAAACATAAATTTCTATGAAATGGCCCAAACTTCCATAAGTTTGCTATCGACTATTGAGTTTGAACCACAACAAACAAATGGTTCTATTATGGTGAGTGGAAATATCATACGCAATTTCAAAAATGATGAAATAATCCTGCTAAAAGGGAAAGATGGGAAATCAAGTGTTTCTGTTTACAGTGCTTCCAGGCCCTTGATCATTAAATAAGCATCTATCCAAATAAATACTGAACAATATCATCAATATTATGAACAAGTAACAACAAATATTGATATCTGTCATCAATATTTTTTTCGGATAATTTCTCTGTCCAACCACAAAATTCTGTTAAACAAAGCACTTTTTTCTGTTTTTGCCAGGCAAAAGCCAATTCGATAAGGTTCCTGCTCCACCGCGAGCAGCAATTATTATGTCTGCTGTATTTATGATGATTGTATTTCTAGCAATACCTATACCACTTGGAATGACTATATCCACATAATCGTTTTCTTCACCTCTTTCAGACTCAGGAATAACTCCAATAGTCTGCCCCTTAAAAGTATCTTCACTTTCTTTTACTCCTATGCAGTCTGCTTCCTTAAAACCACCCTTTCCAACACATACAACAAATTTTCCGTATGAAGCCAGACATTTTCCAACATCAACACCAAAAGCATACAAATCCCTTTCGCACAATTCTTCGCCTGTACCAACTACACCAATGTATTCTATGTTTTCCATAACATTTCAAACTTGCTTATAGACAAATGTAATCAAAGTAGTCAATCGATAATTGAATATATATACTGATCAAACTCCATCATTTACAAAACAAACAATAGTATTTAAAAACATTATTTTCTATGATGCTTTAAAAATGAGGATTACATCCAATTACCTTACAAACAATTTATAAATGAGTAATATAATTACTTAAATTATTTTGAATATTTACACATATAATAATATATTGCATTATCAGTAAACGAATAATTAATAACTAAAACGCAACCAAAGTGGAAACAAACGAGCAAAACTATGATCTGAGTTTCTTTAAACCAACCAACCCAAGAACCAGATCAAACAGAAACATGGTATTGGTCCTGCTGATCGTATGGATCGTAGCAGTTTTTGGCTTTCATTTTCTTCTGAGAGCCATTGAAGAACCTGTACCAGAAGAGAGTCTCACAAAGTACCAAAATGTTATTGAATCGGTTAAGAAAGGGGCAGCCAGTGTACAGGAAAAGCAAACAATGGTTTGGTCTGTATTATCTGTGCTGGGAAAAACCATCAAGCCAGATGAAAGAGCTACCCTTGGCAAAATCATGTCTTACAATGCTTATCAATTGATTCCAGAAAACAAAAAAGCTGAAATCGCTTCAACAATTGAATCCATTGCCAATTCAAAAGAAAACCTCAGCACACTTAGTAACGAGGAATTTGCAAAGAAAAGAGCAGAAATAAAACAGAATGAAATCAATTTCGGTAAATCTATCAGCTCAAATCTTGGATTGGAAAATAACGATATCAGAACGCAGCTGTTATCTACACAAATGCTTAGTGATTATAATCTGACTGTTACCCAAGACGATTATGCCACTGCAGACAAAATTATGAATAAGTATACAATTCATAACAGATCTGTATTGACAGACACACAGTTTTTGGGTTTCCCATTCCACTACTTCTATACAGCAGTATTTCTGCTTATATTGTTTGTTGTACTTTGCTGGGTATATGCATACCAGACAAAGAAACTTAACAAGAAGTATAATTTTGAAGGATAGTTTGTTCAAATTAAAAGGAAAACAATGAAAAAGATTATATCAATCGCTGTTGCATTAACATTAATTCCTGCTTTAGCCAATGCAGCAAGCGTTACTGAACTTGAAGGAAGTTTTAAAGTAGGTCCGGCAATTATTCTTATTGCCATATTGATAACATTTGTTCTTGTAGGTATTATTTTCAGAGCTAAGAATACTTCTGACTTTTATGCTGCAGGTAACAAAATTTCAAAAGTGGGTTCCGGAATGGCCATCGCCTCAAACTGGATGAGTGCAGCTTCATTCCTGGGTATGGCTGCTTTGATGTATGGATTTGGATACCATGGTCTGTCATACGTAATAGGATGGACCGGAGGTTATGTTTTGCTGATGGTTCTCATGGCAGGACAAATTAGAAAATATGGTAAATATACTGCTCCCGATTTTATTGGCGATCGCTATTATTCAAAATCATTGCGTGCAGTAGCTGCCATTGTTGCTATATTTATCTCTATTGCCTATTGTGTTGGTCAATTTGGCGGAATAGGCCTGATGTTCAAGTGGATTTTAGGTATTGATTACTGGTTGGCCGTTGTTATTGGTGGTGCAGTAGTACTTGCCTATACATTGATTTCAGGTATGTTGGGTGTTACTAAAAACATGCAGATTCAATACGTTATTATTATTATTTCTTTTATTATTCCACTATTCTTATTGCTTTACAAATATGATTACATGTGGCTTCTTCCTCCTGTTGGTTATGGCCAGGTGGTAACAGATATTGTAAATGGTATTCCAGCACCGGCAATGATTGATGGGGTTTCACTAGCCAATGTTTACGGCCATGATTTTGCAATGCTCCCTAGCCCGGAATATGCAATGCCATGGGATCCTGCAACCGGCCAGTCTTTTTTCCAATTTATGGCTATTTCTTTCTCACTGATGATTGGAACAGCAGGACTTCCACACGTACTACAAAGATTTTACGTTGTGCCAAATGCTAACGATGCAAGATGGTCTGTTGTATGGGGATTATTCTTTATCTGTATCCTTTACTGGTTAGCACCAGCTTATTCAGCTCTTGGAAAGGTACTTTCTATAAATCCGGAAGTAGGCGCTCTTGCAAAAGATGCAATTGTAGTTTATACAGCCCAACTCGGTGATATTCATCCGCTAATTGTAGGTCTCCTGGCTGCTGGTGGTGTATCAGCTGCATTCTCTACTGTTTCAGGATTATTCGTTGCAGGTGCATCAGCCTTTTCTCACGACCTTGTTGTTAAAGTATTCAGACCCGACATGGAAGCTGGAAAACAACTAACAATGGCAAGACTGGGAACCGTATTTATGGCAGTAATTGTAACCTTAATTGCATTATTTAAATTTGCGCTTATTGGTCAATTGGTTGCAGTAGCATTCTCATTGGCTGGATGTACAATCTTCCCGTTATTCCTTCTGGGTATATGGTGGAGCGGATCCAACAGACAAGGTGCAGTAGCAGGATTAATTGCTGGATTACTGGTATCATTGATTGCTTTAACATACTTTATTGTTGGAAAAACATCGGAAAATCCAGCAGATGTTTTACCAATGTACGAACAGGTAACTTACTGGTTAGGAGCATGGTACTTTGCATGGATAGGTGCACCGCTTGCAATCATTGTAAATATCCTTGTTTCTAAGTTCACAAAACCAACACCAATTGAAATCAAGAAGTTCCTTGCTGAGGAAGTTCACGGATAAAATAAATTGATTATATTTGAAAAAAGCAATTCTTCGGAGTTGCTTTTTTCTTTAATATAAATAATACAAGCATCAATGAAAAAAAATAGCGGAACAAAAAAGCTGGTTGTCAGTTTGTTTATTATCTCTACAATTGCTGTTTTTGTTGCATATATTTATTATAGCAGCCAAAATGCTTTAAATGATCCCAGAATTGTTCCTGCAAAAGAAAAACTACTTCAATATGATCGTATGATGAGTGAATTAAAATATGAAGAAGTTTTTCCCTTATTGGATACTGTCGAAAAAATGATAGCCTCAATAAGTGGGTATGAAAATTCATTTGAGCTTGGAGTTGTTTACAACAATAGAGGCTCTTCATATCTTACTCTATCGATAAACGAAAATGATTCTCTCTCAAAATTTAAGCTACTTGATCTTGCTGAAAAAAATATTCAAAAAAGCATCACAATCTATCAAAACTGGATTGACAGTACAAAAGATTATAAAGAAGAAGATTTTCTAAAGCTGATTTCTCCAATTATGTCTAAAGATAAGGCATTACAAAATGTTAAAAATCTGGATGACATTATTGATAATTATGTTTCTGAAAGAATGCTTGCCAAAATAGAAACACCCCGCCGACTCTCTGTAGCATATACCAATCTTGGAATTATAACCAGACACAAATTTTTACAAGAAGAGTCACTGGAATGTTACCGAAAAGCTCTAGAATTATGGCCGGATAATCATACAGCGAGAAACAACCTGAATATGCTGCTTGATAAACCACTGGAAGAAAGATCGATCATAGACCAGCTTTTCCCAAAAGACAGAACCAAGCCTGACAATCAACAAGAAGAAGCATTCGAATAGAACAATAAGCTGAATTATTTTGAATCTGAAACTAACCACTTGCACTTGGTAATTTGTT
>PKSZ01000521.1 GCA_002869425.1 Marinilabiliales bacterium | reverse complement strand
TTGTTAACCTGGTTTGGATAATCGGAGCGTCCAGTAGCAAAAATCACATCATCTCGTGCAGACATAGCATCATCGTATGGTATTTCAGGTGTTGGATTTGCACATGCAAAAACGATAGGATCTTTTGCCATGGATTGAAGCATTTTTTTTGAAACTACATTTCCAACTGAAAGACCTAAAAATACATCGGCACCAACCATTGCTTCCTCTAATGTATTTGCATTGGTGTCTGCAATGAAATTTTTCTTAATTTCATTCAAATCAGTACGTCTTGTATTGATTACACCTTTTGAATCAAGCATTATTATATTTTCTTTTTTTACACCCAGAAGAGAATATAATTTAATGCATGAAACGGCAGCTGCACCTGCTCCATTTACAACTACTTTAACTTTAGAAATATCTTTTCCGCTAATTTCCAGTGCATTGATTAATGCTGCAGCAGAAATAATTGCCGTACCATGTTGGTCGTCATGAAAAACAGGGATATTTAATTCCTTGATTAATCTTTCTTCAATTTCAAAACATTCCGGAGCTTTTATATCTTCTAAATTGATTCCGCCAAATGTTGGAGCTATAATTTTTACGGTTTCTATTATTTTGTCGATATTTTTTTCATCCATTTCAATATCAAAAACATCAACATCTCCAAAAATCTTGAAGAGCAAAGCTTTACATTCCATTACGGGTTTACCTGCTAATGCACCAATATCTCCCAGCCCCAGAACGGCTGTTCCATTAGAAATTACAGCAACCAGGTTGCCTTTTGCTGTATACTTGTAGGCATCTTCTGGTCTTTTTTCAATTTCCAGACAAGGATCTGCTACGCCAGGAGTATAGGCCATGGCAAGATCTCTTTGTGTGCTATAAGGTTTGGTTGGAATTACTTCAATTTTACCGGGTTTACCCTTTTCGTGATAATTTAAAGCATCAGATTTGCTTATTTTCTTCATATTTGAAATGATTTTTGTGGAAAATATTATGCTAATTTACGTTAGTTGTAGTTTCAATCCATGTTTTATGAAATAAGATTTGAAAAAAAATATATGCTTTATAGCAACATTTCATTTTAGACATAAAAAAAAGCCATCAGATGATGGCCTTATTTTTTTTGATCTTTTTTTTATTTTCGTAATTCGATTATTTCTACATCAGGATTTTTGCTTTTATCAAAAGTAAAAGCGGTATCAGCAATGGATATATTTGGTGTTAGCTTTTTAACATCGATAATATAGTTTATACCATCTTTGCCGAAATATTTAATTGATTGAATATCGTTATTGCTTTTGTTGATATGCAATCTGACTTTTGTAAACTGTTTTTCTTTTGGATTTTCAGGAAACAGGTCAATTTCGTGTACCTGAATACCATTAATTGTTTTTACATCATTGTATCTGTATTTAAAACCTTCTTTATAAAAGCTAAAAATATTTGTAGGGTTTAAAATACTTTCATCATCTTCATCTGGTTCTGTTACATTTACTTCTTCAGCATCAACCATATGTGTCCATTGTGTTTTTCCATCAAAGTAAATATGGCTGCCCATAAGATGAATTTTATACTTTTTGTCTTTAATCCAAAATTCACCACTATGTTTATCGTTTGATTTTTCCTGAAGATTTTCCATAGTGTAGTCAAACTCAACATGCATTGAGCTGTAAGATTTGGCTTTGTTTGTAAGTTTATCCAGTACTTCTTTTGCTTTCGGATCTTTTGGGTTGTAATCTGATTTTTGTGCGTTTACAGAAAAAGATAAAATGGAGAAGGCGATTATAAAATTGATTAATATAGTTTTCATAAGATTGATTTTTTAGTGATACAAAGAAAGCTTAAATTTTATTCATTATCAAGCCTCTTCAAAATCTGTTCCAAAGTGTATTCATCCGGTACTAGTACGTCTCGGGCCTTACTTCCCTGGAATGGACCAACAATACCTGCAGCTTCCATTTGGTCAATTATTTTACCTGCTCTGTTATATCCTATTGAAAATTTTCTTTGTATTAATGAAGTAGATCCTTGTTGATGTGCTACAATTAATCTGGCTGCGTCATCAAATAGAGCATCTCTCTTTTTAAGGTCAATTTCAATTCCTCCACTTTCGCTCTCATCAGAATATTCTGGAAGTAAAAATGCAGAACCAAAAGACTGCTGTTCACTTATGAATTCTGTGATTTCGTCAACTTCAGGTGTATCAACAAAGGCACATTGAACCCTAACCATATCACTACCTTTGGTAATGAGCATGTCTCCTCTACCTATCAATTGGT
>PKSZ01000220.1 GCA_002869425.1 Marinilabiliales bacterium | reverse complement strand
TGATGTGCAATATCAATAAATTCAACATGTTTGGGTTTAAACACTTCATAGGAAAGTTCCTGTAGCTCATTATTCACCTTTGCACCCAACACTTTATATTGCAGCTGCGGCTTGATAAAATCCAAAACTTCGTTTAAAGATGTTCCGGTTGGAAATTTATATTTCTTATTATCGTTTAGACAAGTGATTGTTACTTTTCGTGCCATATACTTCATTTTAATGAAAATAAATACGCAATCTGCGGATTGCGTATTTTTATATATCCAAATCGTTTACGAAAAATAGAAAACTATAGTTTCAGAAATTATTCCACATTAATCCTAATGCCTTCAGAATGGGCTCCAAATTCAGGTGCATACATACTCTGAACGCTTGTTATTCCATTGGAAAAATCACCCTCATGTGCTACTCTTAAAGGATATTCAAATACATAGGTTCCTTTTTTCAGATATTGAATAAAGAAATTTGTAGCAGCATCTCTGGTACTTTCATAATATCCCAATCCATCCTGATATTTATAACCTGAAAGTACATTGAGTGGTTCAAAAGATGAAGCACGCATATCCTTGAGATGCACATATTCCATATCCCTGTCAGTTCGAAGTTCTATGCGGACAATCACCTTATCTCCTACTTCCAACACATCGCTTTCAAGCGGTATCATTTGCACACCGTGATCGGTTACTTTCTCAATGAACAATTTCTTGGAAAGTTTCAATGGCGTATCATGTGGTGTAATTTTATCGAGTTGCTCAAAATACTGCCAATATACTGCACCCCAGCTAATTCCATCATCCTTTTTCACCAATTTAATGGTTCCCATAGATGGCTTTACTTCATCATCTCTCCAAACCACTTTGAAATAGCCAGTTCCAGCCTCCTGATCTACATTTCCCATTGCTTTAGGGTCCATTAACTGATTATCAACATAAACATCCACGCCTGACTCTGTAACCAACCAGTTGGTTCCACTCAGTAAAAGCGCATAAATAGCCTCTGCTGTGGCTTTTGTTGTTTTCCAATCTTGTGTCTGTTTTTGCTTTAACAACCATATCCGCATTTGATCTATAAATTCTTTCTCTGCTCCTATTTCTTCATAAGCTTCAATCAAAAGAGCCTGCGTTTCAACAGGTGCCTGATACCAATAATAGCCGGAGGTATTGTCTTTCCAGTATACTCCCATTTCTTCATCCTGAAGAGAATGCTCATTTATGGATTTCATAATCTTCTCTGCATCATCCGTTTTTCCATTTCGTTGTAGTGCAAGCGCAATCATAGCTTTCATATACAAACTCTCATCAAGCCAATAATCTTCCGTTTGCCCGAGATAATAATTATAGGCTTCCTTCAAGCTGGAACTAACAGTATACTTATCAAGAAAAAAGCTTCTTGCGTACAAATAATGAATCTGGATATAACTGATATGCTTTTCTTTTAACTCTTCTTTTGTGTAATGCTTTTTCAAGTATTTGTAATCCTTTAATATCTCCCTGTCAAGATAGCTTACACCTTTTTGAGTCATACTCCGTATTTTCCAATCGTTATCTACCTCTGTAACGCCAAGTTTATTCAAATGACCAAATCCAGCAACAATATGCTGTGACATATAGCGATCTTCAGGCATTCCCTTAAACCAAACCCAACCACCATTTGCAGACTGAAGTTTTTCCAACTTATTTTTAGCAGATCTCAGATTGGCAGCCATGTGCTTAAGATCAAACAACAACCCAATCCTTCGTTTTCGTTCAGATTCATCTTTTGCCTCTAAAACCCAGGGCGTCTCTTCCAGTATTAATGATTTTAGCTCCTGATTCTTTTCAAGGTTGGATAATAAAGGTTGAGAACTTTTTGTGTTTTTCCAGGCATCAAACACTTTTTTTATGGAAGGATCTGAATTTGCAATATGCGTTGCCAGACTATTGGCATAAAACCTACTGTAAACCTGCTCTGCACATTCGTACGGATACTCTATTAAATAAGGCAAAGCCTGAACGGCATACCAAGCCGGATTTGGAGTAAACTCCAGCGTATAAGAATGATGTTTGAGCGTCTTAGATGCAGATGAATTCAATAATTTTTCAAACTTAAATTCTTTGGTTTGATGACCATTAACAGGCAGGGGCATTGATTCTGTTACAAGCATACGATTGGTTAGCACAGGCAACAATGATTCTTCACCATCAGAGAAATCACCTGACTTGGCAGATATTCGGCATGTAACTGCAGATATACCTTCAGGAACTTCTACTTCCCATGAAACAGCTGTGC
>PKSZ01000223.1 GCA_002869425.1 Marinilabiliales bacterium | reverse complement strand
TTCAATATAATTTTTGATCTCCGTTGTTGTTGTACCAATTTCATCTGTATATGCTTCATAAACATGGAAACCTTTTTTGGTTTTCCATTCTATAAATGGTTGAAGCATTGTTTCAAACATTGGGTCGCTAATGATTATATAACCAATAGGATAAGAGCTTATTGCATATTTGTTTTCTGGTTCTGAATAATTCATCAATGCGTGGTACGAGCTTTCGAAAAGAGGAGAATAGAATTTTCTTTTTAATTGCTCGCTTCGGGAATGATTACCTCCTGAAAAAATAACTTCAAAAGTTATTTCCTTGTATACTCTCAAAATATTCCTGACAGGATTGTATTCGAATGGTGTAATTTGAATTTTCCCCATTTGAACTCCCCGTAATGTTCCGGATTCAATATATCGAACCAATTCAGGAGAGTAAAAATCATCATTTTCATACGTGTTTGAATTGAAATAGAACGGGAGGTTTTCAGGATCATCAGATTTCTTAACCGATGGCTGAATCGGAATTATTGGATTTAGAAATCCATATTCTTTTAAACTAATTTCTTCAATTGTAAAATCTATTATATTGATCTCTACATCAGCTCCTTGTGGTACTTCAATAAGCTTTGTGCAGGCCGGAAGTTGGGGTTCGCCTATGTTTGTATATGTTTTGTAATGATTTTTTGTGAAGATATTTGTAAACTCCGTATTGTTTGTGGTTTGTTCTATAACATTGAAATCAGTCATCGAGCTTATAGCTGTAAAACCAGTTTGAGAATTTTGTATGAGTTTTGTCTGCGTTTGGGGAACCTCATAGAGCAATATTCTTTTGCTTTTTTGGGCCTGGAGGTTGATAGAGAATAGGAAAAAAATATTTAGTATAAAAAATTTAATTACAATTTTCATAGTTGGATGCTATTTGCTCAATTGAGTACAATTTACCAATATCTGCTTATATGGCAAAAATCTTCGTATAAGATATTGTATGGTTTGTATTATTTCGAATGAGACGCTAAAAAGACGGGCTAGGTTGCTCGAAAATAATGAAAATCAGAGATGTTTTCTGTTTTTTAGGAGTTTTTTCAGTTCAGCAATTTCATCCCTGAATTGAGCAGCTTGTATAAAGTTCAGTTCTGCGGCCGCTTTTTCCATTGATTTTTGTGATTTTTCAATGGCTTTTTCAATTGCCTCTTTACTCATGTATTGAATTACGGGATCTGCAGCGATATCAATTTTTTCAGGTTCAGCGTAAGCTTTGTTTTTAGACATTATATCTCCCATAATAGATTTTGTACTTTTTACAATCTGTGTAGGTGTAATATTATTTTCAATATTATATTTCATTTGCTTTTCCCTGCGTCGATTGGTTTCATCTATGGTGCGCTGCATTGAATCTGTAATTTTGTCTGCATACATCACAACCAGACCATTAAGATTTCTGGCAGCTCTCCCTGCTGTTTGTGTGAGAGATTTTTCTGACCTGAGAAAACCTTCTTTGTCTGCATCCAGGATAGCAACCAACGATACTTCGGGTAAATCCAGACCTTCTCTAAGTAAATTAACACCAACCAGTACATCTATTCGGCCAGTTCTTAAATCTTCTAGGATTTCAATTCTTTCGAGCGTATCAATATCGGAATGAATATAACGACAGCGAATGTTTATTTTGGCCAGATATTTGGTTAATTCTTCAGCCATTCTTTTGGTCAGGGTTGTGACAAGTATACGTTCATTCTTCTCACTTCGCTTATTTATTTCATCGATGAGATTATCTACTTGGTTTGTTGTTGGTCTGACCTCAATTTGTGGGTCCAATAAACCTGTTGGTCTGATAACCTGATCAACAACTATACCTTCACACTTTTCAAACTCTAGATTTCCGGGTGTAGCACTGACATAAATTACCTGGTTGATTAAATTTTCAAATTCTTCAAATTTCAAAGGTCTGTTGTCAATAGCTGCTGGTAATCTGAATCCATGTTCTACCAGTGTTTGCTTTCTTGAGTGATCACCTCCATACATGGCTTTTATTTGAGGTAATGTTACATGACTTTCGTCTACAACAGTTATGAAGTCCTTTGGGAAATAATCCAGTAAACAGAAAGGCCTTGAACCTGCTTCACGACCATCGAAATATCGGGAATAATTTTCAATTCCCGGACAATGCCCCAGCTCTTTAATCATTTCTAAGTCGTATTCCACGCGATCTTTAATTCTTTTTGCTTCAAGGTTCTTTTGGATGTCTTTAAAAAATGTGATCTGCTCCTGCAGGTCATATTGAAT
>PKSZ01000431.1 GCA_002869425.1 Marinilabiliales bacterium | reverse complement strand
GTAATTTTAGTATAATACCACTTTGTCGCAATTGAAAATGATTCTTGTTGCTGGTATTTTTATTGTCCGCTTATTTTTTCTTCAGGTAGCAGATACAAGATATAAGCACTCCGCAGAAAATAACTCGCAAAGAACAGTAATTAAATATCCTGCACGAGGCCTAATGTATGACAGAAACGGCAAACTACTCGTATATAATGAAGCCGCCTACGATCTGATGATCATTCCCAGGCAAATGAAAGACTTTGACACTTTAGAGATTTGTAAGCTGCTCGACATAGAAAAAACCAACCTATTAAAAGCAATAAAAAAAGCAAAAAACTACTCCCGGTATAAACCGTCGGTTCTCGTCAAACAAATCTCTGCGAAAAAATATGCTGCACTGCAGGAAAAATTATATCGTTATCCTGGATTTTTTGTACAAACAAGAACTTTACGTAAATACCCCCGGCCTATTGCAGCAAATATTCTAGGTTATGTTGGTGAAGTAAATGACAAGATTACACACAGCAATCCATATTATGAATCTGGTGACTATATAGGAATTAGTGGTATAGAAAAATCTTACGAAATATACCTTAGAGGGGAAAAAGGGGTTGAGAAATTTCTGGTTGATGTTCATAACCGAATAAAAGGAAGATACGAAAATGGTAAACATGATACGGCTGCGGTCGTTGGCAAGAATCTGACCTTGACCATTGATGCAGAGTTGCAAGCTTATGGAGAAAAATTAATGCAGCATAAAGTTGGAAGTATAGTTGCCATTGAACCATCAACTGGCGAGGTACTGGCAATGATATCAAGTCCAAGTTACGATCCAAATTTATTGACTGGAAGAGCAAGAACAAAAAACTACAAGGTACTTAGCAATGACACATTAAAACCTTTATTCAACAGAGCAATCATGTCAAGATATTCACCGGGATCAATTTTTAAAACCATACAGGCTCTTATTGGAATGCAGGAAGGTGTTATCAATGAAAATACAGGGTTTACATGTGGTGGAGCACCAGTAAAATGCCACCATCATCCTAATCCGTCAAGTGTTAGAAAAGCAATTCAGTATAGTTGCAATCCTTATTTTTACAAAGTTTTCCAAAGAATAATCCAACAGGGTAAAGCCAGTAGTATATTTAAGGATAGTGAAATTGGACTGAAAAGATGGAGAAACCATATTCTTACTTTTGGCCTTGGTGTTTCTCTGGACCTGGATATTCCGGGCGTTAAAAGTGGATTAATTCCGGGCATCGAATTATACAACAAATGGTATGGTAAAGGACGATGGGCTTTTAGTACAATATATTCCAATTCAATAGGACAGGGAGAGGTAGAAACAATACCCATTCAAATCGCAAACTTAGCTACAACAATAGCAAACAAAGGATATTTTTACACTCCGCATTTTGTAAAAGCTATTGAAGGTCAAGATAGTATTGACGAAAAATACATGGTTAAAAACATCACTTCAGTAGAATCAAAATATTTTACTCAAGTTATTGAAGGCATGTATTCTGTTGTTAATGAGGCTGGTGGAACGGCTGTATGGGGAGCAAAACTAGATAGCATAGCCATTTGTGGAAAAACAGGTACGGTAGAAAATACACACGGGAAAGACCATTCAGGCTTTTTTGCCTTTGCCCCCAAAGATAACCCCAAAATTGCAATTGCAGTATATGTTGAAAATGCTGGCTTTGGAGGTGTATATGCTGCACCTATTGCCAGTCTAATGATTGAAAAATACTTAACCGGTGAAATAAAAAGTAAACGTAGAGAAAAACGAATGCTGGATTATAAACAATATTAATGGCAGACAGAAGAACCAACATATTATTTAATACTGATTGGATAACAATCCTTATTTACCTACTGCTGGTAATTATGGGTTGGATTAACATATATGCTGCAGTTTATAACGAAGACCATCAAAGTATTTTTGATCTTACACAAAAGTATGGCAAACAATTATTATGGATTGGAGCAGCAATTTTATTGGGAATTATTATATTCTTGATTGACAGCAAGTTTTACTCATTGTTTTCATACCCGATCTACATTGTTATTGTATCGCTACTAATCTTTGTACTGGTTTTTGGAAAAGAAGTTCATGGTGCAAAATCATGGTTTGATATAGGACCATTCAGGCTGCAACCATCTGAATTTGCCAAATTTGCAACAGTACTTGCGCTTTCGCGATTTCTAAGTAGCTATAATCTAAAGCTTCAAAAGCTAAGCAGCCTTATCATTGCCGGAGTTATAATGTTTGCCCCTG
>PKSZ01000460.1 GCA_002869425.1 Marinilabiliales bacterium | reverse complement strand
CATCTGTATCGTCATCTTTTTTACAAGAGCTTACAGCAATGATCCCAAGCATAAAGATACCTGCTAAAAATAAACTTCGTTTCATAATTTTTTTGATTTACCCGGTTAAATAAATAAAACTAAAAACTCCTTCCACAATCCATCAATTGCATTAAAAAATTATGCAATTTTATACAAAGATAAGTTTTAAAATCAAGAATCAAACATCATAATATTTTATATATCAAACACATACAAGGCAATCTGATAAAACCATTGATATACTTGCAAGGAACATGATTCTCCGGTCAGGTTAACAAAAAGTACTTATACGCAGTTTTTCGTAATCAAAAAAACAGATACACCAATCCTACTTCCTAAAAAACACTCCAGGATAAACAATTGAAATAAAATGAAAGCAGTAAAACTTATTTACACGTTGCGCCCCAGGATTCGGCCAAAGTTATAGAAGCTTCGTATTCGTCTTTGGAGTCAAAATCATCCTGGCAAATTTCCTCTGTTACTCCCATAAAAGTACAATCCTGACACTTGTTACAGGAAAAGAAACTCAAAGATAATGCAAAGAATCCAACAAGCGGTAGCAAAAAATTTTTCATTGTGGTATGTTTTATTTGATTGATAAAGCTAATAAATATTCATTAACCGACAGCACTAATTTGCTCCAGTCTTTTCATATCCGGGATTTCATAATAGCCATTATTATAAACTACTAGTCCATCTTTATTGAAATCCTTTAAAATTCTGATAACACTAATTGTTGACATACCTGTAAAATCAGCCATTTCCTTCCTTGAAATATTCAGTTTGAATTTTTGCGAATCAAAAACATACTTCGAGAAATAAATAAAAGCATCTGCTAAACGACCATTCAGCTGCTTCTGGGTTAAGCTCACCATTTTGTCAAAACTAAACTGTGTACAATGATTAATTGTATTGATGATTTCTGCGGCAAACTTACCATTTTCCATTACAAGGTTTCTAAATGTTCCAATATCTATGCTGCATACAACACAATCTTCAACAGCTGCAACAGAATAGCTTACAATGGTATCATATAATGATGGTAGCCCGATAAGCTTCCCAGCATTATAAAAATTCAGGATAAAATCATGATCTCCTTCTGTTTCCAAATATAATTTTACCAAACCTTCTTTCAAGAATAAGATATTGGAAGCAAAACTACCTTGCTTTGTAATAATTTCGCCCTTTTTGTACTTAATCTCAACCCTGCTTTCACCTGTCACAATTAACTCTTCATCAGTCAATTTGGTAAAACATGTGGCTTTTGCGCCACAGTATAAACAAGGCTTTGCACCGGATTTTTCATTCATGATTACACCCTCAATATCAATTTACTACAAGCTTCTTGTGCTAAACAACACAAATCAACCTATCAATAGACAATATTACATCTTTCTCAAGATGGTTTAAAAACAATCTACTTTTAATTTCAATACTAATGTATGAACAAGGGTAAAATTAAAAAAACATTTGTTCAATACTTAATTTAGTAGCATTAAAATTACCAGACGTGAAAAACAGTATAATTACATTTTTGATTTTATCAGCATTTTGGCTTATGATTAATGGGGTTTCAGATGCTGAATCTGTTATTATTGGCTTATCAGCGGCCTTATTGGTATCAATTCTTTTCTGCAAAAACTGTAATGTTTTCAGCGATATGAAATTATCGCCAAAAGCAATACTTTTTACAGTTGCATACATTTTTATTTTTCTCTTTGAACTGATAAAGTCTAATCTGGATGTTGCAAAAAGAGTGGTTTCACCATCTTTACCCATTAATCCGGGTATTATCGAGGTAAAAACCAAACTTAAGTCACCCATGGCAAGAATGATACTTGCCAATAGTATTACGCTAACACCAGGAACTCTGACAATTGATATCAAAGGCGATTCACTCTTTATTCACTGGATAGATGTATGCTGTGATGATCAGGAAAAGGCAACACAAGTAATCGTAAGTAAATTTGAAAAATATCTGGAGGTGATATATGGTTAATACAATATTAATAATATCCGGAGCAATAATTTTGCTTGCCTTGCTGATTGCATTCATTCGTTTTATAAAAGGACCTCATGCCATTGACAGGGTAATTTCTTTCGACCTTATAACAATTGGATCAATTGCATTGATAGGTATTATTGCAGTAATCAACGAACGAATCATATATCTTGATGTTGCTTTGGTCTATGGTCTGCTTAGCTTTTTAGCTGTTATTATCATTGGTAAATACCTTGAAAAAGGATTATAAATTATGGAAGCATTAAAATTAACTGGCGCTATTATAACACTTATCGGAAGTATTTTCCTTTTACTTGGCGCAATTGGACTTGTCAGGATGCCTGATGTATTTAATAGGATTCAGGCAGGAACCAAAGCCAGTACACTGGGTACAATCCTAAGCCTTATAGGTTTAGGTTTCATTTTTCCATCCTGGTTTGGNCCTGGTTTGGGAAACTAACTATCCTTGTCGTTTTTGTAATGATTACGAATCCCGTTTCGTCGCATGTAATTGCAAGGGCTGGTCATTACATAAAAATTAAACTATCCGAAAAAACTGTTACTGACAAACTAAAAGAAACTGAAGAATGACAACTGTTATTTTAACAATTATACTAGGTGTAATGGTATTGGCAATGGCAATCATTGCAATTGTACATAAAAAAACAATTACTGCAATTTTGGCTGCAGGAGCAGTGAGTTTATTTGCTTCCATTCTTTACCTCGTACTGGCTGCTCCAGATGTAGCAATGACTGAGGCAGCTATTGGCAGTGGTTTATCTACTGTGATTTTCTTCTATGTTTTAAATAAAATCAGACAAGATGCTTAGAAAGGGAATAATAACTGTAATATTGATTGGATTTGCTGTTATGCTCCTTCAGCTTTTTCTTTCTTTCAATGGAAATGAAGATCTAAATACAACAGCTTTACATTACGCTGAGAATGGGATTGAAGAAGTTGGGGCAGCCAACCTTGTAACATCTGTTGTTGTTACATACAGAGGACTTGACACACTAGGTGAAGTTACCATCCTGTTTCTTACTGCTGCCATTATTGGTCTATTCTTGAAACTTACAAGGGAAGAAAAGAGTGAAAAAAGAGAAGTAAGGCCTACCAGTGAGATACTACAAACAGCCATGAAAGTATTGGTTCCCGTAATATTTCTTTTTGGAATATATGTATTCATTAATGGACACCTAACACCTGGTGGAGGATTCCAGGGAGGTGCTATAATTGCATCCGGCATATTGTTAATGTTTCTTGCTGATCCTAACAGAAAAATCAGTCATGGTTTAATTGCAGTTATAGAATCAATTTCCGGTATTTCCTTTGTCATTATTGGCATACTTGGAATTGTTCTTGCCGGAGGATTCCTTGACAATCATATTTTACCCTTGGGTAAATTCGGAACACTGTTAAGTGCAGGAGCCGTTCCCCTTATTTATATTTTCGTTGGCCTTAAAGTAGGCTCAGAACTTTCAAATATCATCTATTATCTAAATCAAACACAGAAGGAAAAGAAATGAAATTTTTATCTCCGGAATACATCAGTATGGCTGCAGGCTTTCTTGTTATACTAATAGGTATATGGGGAATTCTTGCCAACAAAAACCTGATAAGAATGATAATTGGCTTTTCATTGTTCGATACAGGTATTCATATTGTAATGGTTGCAATCAGTTATCTTAAAGACAGAACTGCTCCGATTATTGATGAAACGATAAACACACAAGAAATTGCTAAACAAATTACAGACCCTGTTCCTCAGGCACTTGTATTAACTGCAATTGTTATTGGATTGGGTGTAACAGCCTTAATGCTGGTTTATGCGATGAAGCTTCACAAAGAGAAAAAAAGTCTGGATATTACAAAATTCAATGATTTAAAATGGTAGCACCTATCTATATTATTGCGGCAGCACTTGGTACTGCATTTACATTGGGCCTTTTACATAAGACAGGTAAAACCCTTCCTTATGTGTTAATGACGCTTGCCCTTGGTTTGATGACATTTATTTCACTGGAATGGCTTTTGGCTTTCCTTATAGATGGTCAAAAGGAGGAAATAATTTACACTGCTGGCTTTAAACCTCCGTTTTCTATCAGTTTACTCATGGGGAAGATGGAAGCCGTTTTCATTTCTATTGTAAATACAATGGCTTTTCTGGGAAGCATATATATGGCTCGCGATTTGAAAAACAAAGGCGTTAATTCAATGCTCATTTATCTACTGCTTATCATGGGATTGAATGTAGTGATTATGACACGAGATATTTTCAATCTTTTTGTTTTTCTTGAAGTATCCAGTATTGCAACAGCAGGCTTACTTTTAATTGGAGGCAGAAAAAATGCTGTTTCAGCCGGATTAAAATATCTAATTGCAACAGGTACCATTGCTGGCTTTTTATTAATTGGCATTATCTTTTTTTATTACTATGCCGGTTCACTTTCTCTGGACGATATTATAGCCAGTAAAGAATCATGGATCAGTGTTGGAAACATTGCACTTTTACTCGTATTGTTATCGGTAATTCTTGAACTAAAACCTTTTCCAGCTAATGGATGGGCTTTAGACGTATATCAGGGAGCTAACCCGGGAATAGGAGCTATCATTTCAGCATCCTCAGCAACAGCGATGGTTTATGTCCTTTACAAAATGATGCCGCTGGCTTCTGAAGCATGGAATTATGTAATAATAGGGATTGGACTGCTTTCATTTGTTGCTTCTAATATAGCTGGTATAAAACAAACCAATGCACAAAGATTGCTGGGTTATTCATCAGTTGGACAAATAGGATTGGCAGTTGCGATTGTTGGGATGCATCAATGGCTTGGTTCTGGCCTAATGACAATTCTATTGGCCATGTTGGCAAGTCACTTTCTTGCAAAGGCAGGTCTGTTCTGGCTGGCTGGTATTGTAAACAAGGAAACAACCAAAGAATGGGGAATACTCCGAAATAAACCTGTTCTTCTGTTCCTGATGGGAACATTTATTTTTGCATTATTAGGATTTCCTCCTTTTCCATCATTTTTTGGAAAATGGGAACTTATCATGAGCCTTTCAGACTTAGGACAATATGGTATTGTTTCCCTTATTTTAATCGGATCACTTTTTGAAGCAGTATATATGCTAAGATGGTTAGGATATGCCATTAAAGAAGATAAAGAAGAAGCTGTTAACTTTAGCATACACTGGGAAAAATTCCTTCCCGTAGGAATAGTCGCTACTGCATTATATGCAGCTGGATATTTCTTTGGCTGGAAATCAGGTTATAGTGATTGGTATAAATATATGCCTCTAGCCTTTGCTGCTGCTTTGTTTTTGTTGGATTTCCTCCCTGTTTATGTAAAAAATTCAATTACACTTCTCGGAATGGGTTGGTATTTCTTTGAAATGTACACTCAGTATACCGGATTGAAATTTGTGTTTTTTATCATTTTTATTGGCGGCGGACTATTAATATTCCTTGCAGGTTACTACAAAAAAGGAAAAAGAGTTGGATTCTATCCATTGGCTATTTTGATGTATGCAGGACTTGCCCTGATGCTTGAAGCTTCGAACATGCTGGAATTTTTCTTCGCCTGGGAAATCATGACAGCAGGATCTTACTTCTTAATCATCCGAGGTAAAAAGTCTATGACACACGCCTTAAACTATGCCTTATTCTCAATAGGTGGAGCATTTCTTATTCTTGCAGGCTTTGGAATTACACAGGCCGGGAAAGATGGTTTATCCCTTGAATTGCTCTACCAGGTAGGATCCATGTCGCCGTATGTATTTATTTTACTGGCCATTGGATTTATGACCAAAACGGCTTCAATGGGATTACATATCTGGTTGCCTGGTGCACATGCTGAAGCCGAAACAGACGTTTCACCAATGGTTTCTGCAGTACTTCTGAAAGCTGGTGTTTACGGACTAATTATCACAATGATTTCTCTTGGCAATCAATTTATTGGAGGAATAAACATACAAGTTGTACTTGCCTGGATAGGTGTGCTTACTGCACTGATGGGCAATATGATGGCCGCCTTCCAGGAAGATGCAAAAAGATTACTGGCGTACTCAAGTATAGGTCAGCTGGGATATGTACTGTTTGGCCTTGCTCTAATGTCACATCTTGGATGGTTGACTGCCATTTCAGTTGCCATAAACCACTTTTTGTTTAAAGCAATGCTCTTCCTTGCGATTGGAGGTGTAGTACTTCGAACCAAAACAAAATACATGTACCAAATGGGTGGCCTGATTAAGAAAATGCCAATTACATTTATTGTAGTTTTGATCGGGATTATAACTCTTTCTGGCGTTCCACCATTATCCGGATTTGCAGGTAAATGGTTGTTCTACAATGCCATTCTCGAAAAAGGATGGTACCTGCAGGGTGCCGTGTTATTCTTTGCAGGAGTTATTGCCTTTCTTTATTGTTTCAGGTTAATACATACTATTTTCCTTGGCCAATTGAAAGATGAGCATAGAAAAGTAAAAGAAGCTCCTTTCTGGCTATTACTGCCTCAAATATTAGTAATTGTTGGCATTATGGTATTAAGTGCATTTCCAAATTCAATATTAAAACCACTCGGTGAAGTATTATACAGTTATTTCCCTGAAGGAGCATTAAGCTGGAACGATCAGTTGGCAAATAGTATTTATGGCTACTGGGATGGAAAGATGGTATTGTATGTTGTGGTAGCAATATTTGCATCTGTATTTTTATGGGCGCTTATCGTTACAAGGAAATCTCAAAAGGTTAAACAATTCAATATTGTTTATGCCGCGGAACGTCCATTCAGACCAGAAACTACACATTTTGCATATAACTTCTTTGCACCCTTCAAAAAAGCCTTAGGATTTTTAGTCTATCCGGGCATAACCAATTTCTGGAATCGGGTAGGGCAGTCCACCATGGCGGGTGCTGATGCTTTGCGAAAAATTTATAATGGCAATGGTCAGGCATATGTACTACACATAGTTCTGTTCTTTATAGTTGTTTATTTTATAACTGCAGGAGGATTTTAAATGGAATTCAAACCAATTCAAATATTGTACGCACTGCTGTCCCTGTTTATAGTTTTTAACTACGGGATGTTGCTACAGGGATTTGTAAGAAAAATAGGTGCCAGAGTTGGCAGAAGATATGGTATCAGGTTCTATCAGCCATATATCGATCTAATTAAGAACTACACAAAAAGATCAACCATAACACATGGTATAATGTATTACCTGGGACCAGTTTTCCGGCTAACTGGTGGAATCGGCTTGATTATGTTCACTCCTTTGATTTTTGGCTCCGATATATTTGGAAACTTCTCATTCTCTGGAGATGTGATTTTAATTCTATATTTTATGTTTTTTGGAACCCTAGGAATGGCTCTGGGTGCAGCAGAAGGAGGTCATCCATATTCTGCAATTGGTGTTACAAGAGGGTTGGCTCAAACAACGGCTTTTGAACTACCTCTGGCATTGGCTATTCTGTCAATTGCCATCCAGTATCAAACGCTTTCTGTATCAGAAATCGTTGCAGCCCAACAGGGAGGCATTATGAACTGGACCTTATTTACAAACCCAGTAGCAACTGCAGCTGCTATGTTAGCATTTCTGGGTAGTATGATGCGTTCTCCATTTGATGTAGTTTTGGCACCACAGGAAGTACCTATTGGTCCTCCAACAGAATACCATTCCTCTTTATTGGGTATTCTGCAAACAAACAGGGCCATTTTTCCAGCTGCCAAACTTGTTCTGTTTATGAATCTGTTTTTTGGTGGTGCAACAAGTTGGTGGGAACTGGTTATCAAAACATTCTTTATTTATATGTGGTCTGTTTTTGTAGGTGTTGTTTATCCCAGATACAGAGTAGACCAATCTATCAGGTGGTTCTTACGCATTCCACTGATATTAGGAATTCTGGCAATATTATTAATGTAATTAATTATGAGCAAAAGCGATCTCGATAAAAGAACAGTACTCTCCCCAGAAGGAGAAGAAATAGAAATAGATCCGTTAAAGGATTACTTTGCGGATGCCAGACCAAAAGTTCACAGACCGGCATCAAAAGTTATAGAAAGAATTGCCAATTGGGCAAGAAGTGAATCTTTATGGATACTTGGATTTGGAACCGGTTGCGGTGCAATTGAAACCCGTCCATTAATGACACCAAAATTTGATGCATACAGATATGGCATACAATGGAGGGCTACTCCAAGACAAGCATCTGTTTTTGTAATCTCGGGTTACTTATCGGTAAAAACATTGAAAAGAGTAATTAGAAGCTATGAACAAATGCAAAACCCCAAATATGTAGTTGCTCTTGGTAGCTGCACCATCAATGGAGGAATGTACTGGGACAGTTACAATACCATCAATAGATTAGACTATTACCTTCCTGTAGATGTGTATATTGCAGGTTGTATGCCAAGACCGGAAGCTTTGCTGGCTGGATTCCAAAGATTGAAAAAAATCATCAAAGAAGGACGAGGCGAAGGAGCAAACGAGTATGCCGAAAAATTTGATTGGTATAAAGCAAACCAAAAGAAAGTAGTTACAGATTGGGACATGCCTGATTATAACTGGTAAAAACTTCGAACTATGAAAGAAACAATTGAGAATCTCAAAGATAAGTACACGATTATTTCTGAAGTTTATCAGAGAAAAGATTTGGTTTTTATTACTGTTGAAAAAAAAGAAACTATAGATCTTATCACTTACCTGAAAAACGATAAGGGGTATACTCATTTTGTACTTCTAACTGCTGTTGACTGGATTGAAGACGGAACTTTTCAGCTCACTTATATCCTTAATAACCCATCATTAAAAATGGACATAGGAGTTAGAGCTGATATTCCAAGAGAAAACCCGGTAATGGACTCTATTCACCACCTTTGGGAGCAAGTTTCAACTTACCAAAGAGAGCTAAAAGAAATGTTTGGTATCGACTTTCCGGGAAGTCCCAGAATTGATTAACCATTTATATTGGAAGGATGGCAAGAGATTCCTCCCTATAGAAGAGATTTTGACACAAAAAAATATTCAGAAAAAACCTATTTTCCACGACCTGGTCGTACAACAAATGATCCTTCTGAATACATGAAGAAAAAACTATATCCTGATGAGTAAGAAAGATAAAAATAAGTTATTTAACTGGGGCGATGACCGCAGTTTGTTCCCGGAAAACAATCCGGATGGCTCTATTGATATAGACCTTTCATCTCATAAATTTGTTAAGGTCTGGCATGGCCCACAGCATCCCGGTATAACAGGAAACATGTCTCTTGAACTTACCATTTTAGGTGATGAAGTAATGGAAGGCAGAACTCATGTAGGATATCTGCATAGAGGGTTTGAAAAATTGATGGAACGCAGAAAATATATTCAGTGTTTTCCTATTGTTTGCAGGGTTGCTGTTCCTGAACCGGATTTTAACGAATACTGCTTTGCTTCTGCAATGGAAGAGCTTACAGGGATTGACGTTCCTGAAACAGCTCAGTGGCTTAGAAACCTTGTTCTGGAAATGTCAAGGTTACAAAGTTTTCAAATGTGGATTGGCGGAATGGCTGGTGCTTTGGGATCCGGCATTGTTGGACAATGGGCCAACTACTGTCGTGATTCTGTTTTAGACAGATTCGAAGAACTAACAGGTGGACGTATATACCATATGTATATTATCCCGGGAGGTGTTCGTGGTCTTCTTCCTGATGGTTTCAAGCAACGCATGGAGCAGGATCTCAAAATGATTGAAAGTTTTATGAAAGATATTGAAACAGTAATGTTTAACAATGCTGTTTTCAAGAAAAGAACTGTTGGAATGGGCTATATAGACCCATTGTGGGTAGATCAGTTTGGTATTACAGGTCCAAATGCAAGAGCTGCAGGTGTTCTTCGTGATGTAAGAATTGAGTATCCTTACCTCAAATATGAAGAACTAAACATTGAACCTGTAATGGGTAAAGACTCTGACATTTATACAAGGGCAGATGTTCGAAGAAGAGAGTTACTTCAAACTATTGACTTAATCAGGCAGATTTTAGCCAAGATGCCAAACGATGGCGACATAAGAGCAAAAACGCCCAATGTACTGCACTGGAAAGTTCCGGAAGGAGAAACGTATAAAAGAGCAGAATGTACACGAGGCGAATATGGATATTATATGGTTTCAGACGGTAGTGAATATCCTCGCAGAATAAATGTCAGGGGACCAAGCTATACGCATGCTGTAGCTCTTTTAGAAAAAATGATTGTTAACACCAACATTTCGGATGTGGCAGGATTGATGGTTTCATTACACACCTATCCACCTGAAATAGAAAGATAAATATATTATGAGCCTAGGAGATACATTAAAACCATTTTCGGCCTGGAAGCACCTTTTCAAAGAACCGCTTTCAGTTAAAAAACCGCTCACAGAAAGACCGGGAGCCGACAGATATCGGGGGTTTCATAAAAATGAAATCGACAAATGTATTGGTTGCGGAACCTGTGAAGATATTTGTCAGAATGCAGCCATAGATCTTGTTCCTGTTGAAGGAATAGATACTAAAGAAGGTGATAGTGGACTCAGACCACAAATCGACTATGGAAGATGTTGCTGGTGTGCACTTTGTGTTGATGTTTGCACTACAAACAGCCTGACTTTATCGAATGAATACACCTGGATCGAAGAGGACGCAGATAAATTTCGGTTTATTCCCGGAGCGGATAATAAGTCGTGGGATCATAATGAAAAAGGCTGGAAGAAACCTGAAAACAACTACGAATTTTATGCTCTTGAAAGGGTAGAAATGCAGGAGCGCCATGCTGAAGAAAGAGTTCAGTCATTTATTGAGATAATCAAGGGTTATTCAAAAGAAAAAGCACAAGAAGAAGCAGACAGATGTGTAGCTTGCGGTATTTGTACAGCAACCTGTCCTGCTCACATGGGAATTCCCGAATACATCAAAGCCATTCGAGAAGATGATATGGAAGAAGGACTTCGTGTTTTATACGAAACCAATCCTTTACCTGAAATTTGTGGTCGTATATGTACTCATAAATGTGAAACAGTTTGTGCTGTTGGACATAAAGGAGATCCTCTTTCTATTCGCTGGTTAAAAAGATACATTGCCGATCAGGTTAGCCTTGATAAGTACAAAGAAATACTTGGCTCAGACGGAATTGAAAACAATGGTAAAAAAATCGCCATTATAGGTTCTGGTCCCGCCGGATTATCAGCCGCTCACTATCTCTCTCTCATGGGCTACTCCTGTACAATTTTTGAAAAACTGCCTGAACCCGGTGGAATGATGCGTTATGGTATTCCGGAATACAGGCTTCCATACGACCAGATTGACAAAGACATTAAGTACATAGAATCATTGGGTGTAAAAATACAATGTAATACAGATATAGGAAAAGATATCACACTTGCTCAACTGGAAAAAGATTATGATGCAGTATTTGCAGGAACAGGATTACACCTTGGAAGAAGCACAAGAATACCAGGAACTGAGCATGAAAACGTTTATATGGCCGCTGATCTTCTCCGTGAGATTACTATGGGTAAGGAAATTCATGTAGCTGAAAAAATTGTAGTAATTGGTGGAGGAAACGTTGCCATGGATATTACCCGTTCACTGGCAAGGAAACAAAAAGAAATTTATGGCAAAGTGCAGGTAATTACAACCTCACTGGAATCGGAAGATATTATGCCTGCTGACAGGGAAGAAATTGTAGAATCGCGTGAAGAAGGCGCAATTATAAATCCGGGATGGGGTCCTCAATCTATTGAAATTCAGGATGGAAAAGTAAAAGGTTTGCATGTTACCAAATGTCTCTCTGTTTTTGATGAAAGCGGTCGCTTCAGTCCAAAATTTGATGAAGCACAGAAAGATTTCTTTGAAGGAGATATGGTGGTTGAATCAATTGGACAAGGTGCGGACATGAGCTATATTTCTGAAGAATATAAAGACAAACTGGAATACAACGAACGTGGACGCGTTGTTGTGAACAAAGAATTTCAAAGTTCTATTCCGTGGTTATTCCTGGGCGGTGACATTATTCAGGGTCCTGATGTAATCCATGGTATTGCAAATGGTCACAAAGCAGCCATTGGAATTGACAATTTTCTACGCGATAAATAAAACACAAATCGAATCATTATGAATCTGGAATCAAAATATTTAGGTCTTAATTTAAGAAACCCTGTGATTATTGGTAGTTCAAGTCTAACCAGTGAAACAGAAAACATCAAAAAACTATACAAGGCCGGTGCAGGTGCTATTGTTCTAAAGTCGGTTTTTGAAGAACAAATTTTAATGGAGATTGATTCTCAGAGACTTAACAACATGTATGGTTCGTATGACTATACTGAGAATTATGTTGGGTTTTACACGAAAAAACACAATCTTGATAATTACCTGAACCTCATTGAAGATTCCAAAAAAAACATTGATATTCCTGTTATTGCCAGTATCAACTGTGTATCTCCCGGAGAGTGGATTTCTTTTGCTCAGAAAATTGAATCTGCTGGCGCAGATGCCCTTGAATTGAATATGTTTATAATGCCATCGGATATATCTAAGAGTGGCAGCGAAATTGAAGAAGATTACCTACAAATTGCCAAAGAAATTAAATCAATTACCAAGCTTCCTGTTGCAATGAAACTAAACAGGTACTTCAGTGGCATGGCCCATTTTATGCATCAACTTTCAAAAACAGGTATTGATGGATTGGTATTGTTCAATCGCTTTTTTTCACCAGATATCGATCTTCATTCCGGAAAAATAAACAGTAGTCATTTATACAGCTTACCAGAAGAAAACGCAGAAGTGTTACGCTGGCTGGGAATACTTTCGGGAAAACTGAATTGCGACCTTGCTGCTTCTACTGGAATTCATGATGGAAAAACAGCACTGAAAAATATCACAGCAGGTGCAAAAGCAATCCAGATTGCCTCTGTTTTATACAAAAGCGGGATAAATACTATCGGAGAAATATTAAAAGGTATTGAAGAAGAATTAAAATCTATGGGGCTTGAATCCATTGAAAAATCACAAGGATTATACAATCAGGATTCTATTCTGAAACCAACACTGTATGAAAGGGCTCAATTTATGAAATACTATTCCGATCATAAATAGCCAGGCATCAACAAATAACAGGCTATTCAATCCAGGCAAACTCTTTGCTCCCCTTTCGCAGCTCATCTGGTCCACCACAGCGATCAACCCATGCAGCCATTTCAGGCAATGAAGAATCATAGTCTATTTCAGGTGCATAGTTTAGATCGTGCTGTATTTTTGATAAATCCAATACCAGGCTTTTGGTGAAGGCCTTAATCAATAAGTGCGTTATACCGCCAAGCTTAAAAACGGCCATAAACTTCAATAATGCAATGGGTATCTTTTTTTCTGCTAATTGCCTTTTAAACAAAGCCTTGGTAAGATTTCTGTACACAGATATTAACTGATAAGGATTCTGATCGGCTACGTTGTATACTTTCAAGCCATTCAAATCAGACAAGAAACAAGCTTCCACAGCCACAGAAAAATTCTCGTAATGCGTCATAGATATCCAGTTTGTTAATGGGCCTGGACAGCTTAATGTATCATCCTTTACCAGTTTCAATAATCTTGGCAAAATTACTTTGTCACCATGCCCATAAAGATTTCGTGCACGAAGAATGAAGCATTGCCTGAAATTCTGTTTTTCAATTAATGCCCTTTCTGATTCCAGCTTAGACTTACCATAAGGTGACAGTTTATTGTAGTTAACCGTATCGGTTGCTTCCTCTTTTACCTCTTTTTCATCCGGCAAATAAACTGAAGATGAAGATACATGCACAAATGTACGAACAGAAGAAGCAGCTTCAATAGTATTTAGCGTACCCTTCACATTGGCTTCCATTAGATCAGAGAGCTTTGCTTTATCATCAGACAAAGCAGCAGTATGAATACAAATATCAGCTTCTGGTAAAGTATATTTTTTAGTAATGTCTGCTACTACATACTCTTTGGCATAATTATAAAGATTCTCAGGTGGGTTTTCCTGTCTTCCTGATGCAATCACATAATATCCCTTCCTGCTGAAAAACCGAACAAGATATGCTCCCAAAGATCCGGTTGCTCCCGTAATGATAATTTTCCTTTTCTCCATGACATCAGCTTACCCGTTATTTTTATAAATATAATTAAGTTTTAGGGAAGCATTAAATTCTTTTGTATTTTTCCTCGCTAAATTAAGGTATTTATTGAACAATACTCCATACATAACAATCGGAATTGATGATCCTGTAAAGATTCGGGACGGGAAAGCAAAACAGTTGATTTTTCTTGCAAATCAAAACCTGAGGGTTCCATTTTTCATTGTACTTGGAAACAAATACATCCAAGAGAGCCCCATTGAATTGATACAGCATGAAATTGAGACTGCAATTACCCCTAAAAATACGAAAATACAGCTGTGGGCTGTACGCTCCAGCAGTTTTGGAGAAGACAGCGAAAAAACATCATTTGCAGGCTTGTTTAAAACGCTTTTAAATGTTGAAATTGAAAAACTTGGTAAGGCCGTTAAGGAAGTATATTACTCATATTCAAAGAAAGACACACTTGAATTACAATCCAATAATTCTGAGCAGGGAGGGTATGTAATCATTCAAGAAATGGTACAAGCGGAATTCTCAGGAGTTGCTTTTACAAAAGACCCTGAGAACCGCAACGCAGAAGGCATTGTTTGCAACCTTATTGAAGGCCTGGGAGAAAATCTTGTGAGTGGGAAAGAAAATGCTTACCATCTACATATTCACGATGGAGAAACCACAGGGGATCTGCCTGACATTCTGAGAAATAACAAAACACTTCTAGCATGTCTGCAAGAGCTCGAAAAAACCTTACAAAGTCTAAAAAAAACAAAAAGTCAGGAACTGGATGTTGAATTTGCCATTTATAAGCAACAGCTTTACTGGCTTCAGCTTCGACCTATAACAACAGGCACAGAGGAGAACATATTCATCTGGGACAATGCAAATATTGGAGATAATTACCCAGGGATATCGATGCCTTTAACCATCTCATTTGTTAAACAAAGCTACCAAAGAGCATATTCCTCAATGGCAGAACTTCTTGGCATGTCAAAAAAGCAAATTCAAAACAATCAGTACTATTTTGCTAATATGACCGGTAGTATTAAAGGATCATTATACTACAACATAACCGCCTGGCAGCAACTGCTTTACCAACTTCCATTTGGCAAAAAGCTAAGTCGAAAAATCACAGATATGTGGTCTTGTAAGTCAGCATCCTTTACGCCGGCAAATAAAAAGTCTGGTTTTATTCTGTATCTGAGAATGTTGATGAATATTCTCGGAACCCTTATATCGTTTAAAAAACATAAAAAAATATTTGAAGAGAACTACCACAATACACTGACTGAGTTTACCCAATTGGATTTTTCTCTATCATCATATGAAGAGCTTCAAAAAAAACTGATACACCTTGAAAATAAGCTTGCAGACAAATGGACGGTTCCTGTTTTAAGCGGTTTTTTCGCAATGCTTTATATTGTTCTAATCAAACGCTCATTAAAAAACAGTAAGCTTCTTAAAGATCATCCAAACTTTATTAATAAGCTGTTTGACAATAGCAGTGATGTTATTTCTGTACAACTGATCAATCAGTTTAAAGAGATATTGGATACAGGATACCACAACAAAGAAATTTTAGAAATTATTCAGGATTCACCTACAAATGAATTTGCCAATGTTCTGGCATTAAAACAGCCTTCTTACTATCAAATGATTAAAAGTTACATTTCGCATTTTGGTGAGCGCTGCGGAGAAGGAGAATTAAAGATGGAAACCATTAATTATAAGGAAGATCCTGACTTATTCTTTGCTATGCTTAAGCAAAGTTTGTCCGGCTATACACCTTCAACCATAACAAGAACAAAAAATAATACTTTTCATATTTTACACCAGTATTATGGTAAGCGACCGTTAAAACAATACTACCTGAAAAAGATCATACAGGGAGCCATAAAAAGGGTTAAAGAAAGAGAAAACTACAGGTTTTTCCGACTACGGGGATTTCATCTTGTTCGAATGCTTTTCAGAGAAATGGATGTAAAACTGCTGGAAATGAATCACATTGAGAATAAAGGTGATTCCTTATACCTTACTCATGAAGAAATTCTTTCTGACGAACATGAAAAATTCAAGAGCATCATTGCAAAAAGAAAAAAAGAATACCAAAATTACATTATAGAGAAAAGGTCAGAACGCTACATTCAGAAAGGAAAGCGTTTTATTCCGGTGGAACAAGCCATTACTTCATCAAAAACAAGCATGGAGGGTAAAGGCGTGAGCAGCGGAATTATTACAGGGAAGGTCGTAATTATTGAAAACGGTGAAATGGACATGAAGACTTCTGGAAATACCATTTTATGTGCAAAATTNCCAGGTTGGATTCACCTCTTTTCAAAAGCATCGGCAATTGTATCTGAAAGAGGCAGTTTTTTAAGTCACACTGCCATTCTTGCACGTGAACTTGGTATTCCTGCCATTGTTGGAGTAAAAAATCTTACAAAAATCCTGAAAAATGGCGATATTGTACAGGTAAATGGAGAATCAGGTAAGATTCACAAAACAGATGAATAACAATTTCTTTTATATCGCTTCAAGGATTTCGAAAATCACCTGGACACAGGAAGAAAAGGATAATATTATACAGTTTTGTGAAGGAATAAAACAAGACGAAAAGCTTCAACGCTCATTTTTCCAATACTGTAAACAATGGAAACTGGGTCCCTGGGTTTATGTTCAGTTGCAAAAAAATCATCTTTATGAACATTTTTCAGAAGCAGTTATTCTTGATTTTAAAGATCTGCACGACAAAATAAAACAACAGAATCAACAAAGAATTGATGAAGCAGTTAAATTTCTAAAGCTTTTCAAAGAAAGAAATATTCCCGTTGCCGTATTGAAGGGAAACCTTTTTATGCACACAATTTACCATGATATCGGGTATAAAAAGATGAATGATTTCGATATGCTTATTCATCCTGAAGACTGGCCTAAAGTACAGGAAATATATGATGAGCTTAATTATATCCCCCTGGGATTTGGATGGAGTGGAGAGAAAGAAGAGGCGGCTAAATTCTCTCATGCAGGCATGTCATTTATCAGCCCTAACTTCCACTGCATTACCGGAACACAATGGGGTATTAAATCTCCAACATCAGCATATACTGTTAACAATCAAGAACTCTGGGAATGCACTTTAGAATTCCAACTTCAAGATACAAGTATTAAAAAACTAAGTCCTGAGCACAACCTACTGCATCTGATATTGCACATGGGATTATATAAAATAGGCATTCGGGATTGTATGGATGTTTATAACCTAATGCTTGCAGAAAAAATTGATGAGGATAAATTTGTAGCCATAGCTGAAGAAAGCAATGCCATTGAAAAGGCATACTTTACGCTTAAAATTTCTGATCATTGCTCTGGAACAATTCCAAAAAGTCTGCTGGATAAACTGCAATACAATTCAAAATCTTTTATCATCAAACGACTAAAATCCAGACTCAATATGCTCTCTCAGGGAGTAGACCTCCATCGTTCATACAACGATTATTTCAAAGACATTGAAATGAAGGTTTTTTACTTCAATTTATTTCCTCAGTTTCACAAAAAATTTGCCTGCCTTTTTTCTATCAATAAATTACTGATCTGGCCCAAACAAAAATATGTCTACAAACTCAATGATATAAGTAAGAGCGCCAATATTCTTAAAAAACTTTATGCAAGAATAAAAGCACCCTGGCTGGTATTGAAGCTGGTTGGAGAGGAAATAGGTGTTGGTATTGTTTTTCTGCTCCTTTTAAAACTTCATATCGATCAATTGCTTTCGCTTGCTAACTATTTCAGGAAAAAGAAATCCTATTTTGATTACCTTGAAGAAAGGGGCCTTCAGCCAGAAAAGATTATCAAAGCTGTTAAAAACATTGAATAATGAGTAAAATCATCTGCATAACCGGAATAGATGGTTCTGGGAAAAGCACCATCATTGAAGAACTTAAGAAAGTAATTCCCGACTGTATAGAAAGCAACATCTGGCATTTATTTTCATCCGGGGGCGACTAT
>PKSZ01000189.1 GCA_002869425.1 Marinilabiliales bacterium | reverse complement strand
TTTTGGCCTTCGTACTCTTTAGTCCTTTGATTTCAACTCTTCTGTTTAATTTTCTTCCGGAAGGATTGTCTCTTCCATCAGCATGTGTATTGTTCGCAATGAAACAGGATTCTCCGATTGCCTTTTCTACAAAACGTTCTCTTTTTATACCTTTTGATACCAGGTAATTGATTGTAGCTTTTGTTCTGAGTTTGGCCAGTTTTTTATTGTAATTTACAGAACCTCTGGAGTCGGTAAAACCTGAAATTTCAAGGTAAAGATCGGTATTATCCTTCATGAGGAGAACCAGTTTTTCTAGTTCAATCTTAGCTTCCCTGTTAAGAGAATAATCATCATAATCGAAAAAGATGGCTTTTGCAATATAATATTCGCCACTGGCAACTTCTTCAGGGACCATTTCTGTTATAAGAACAATATTAGATTTTGCAATAATAGTCGGAATAATCAGTTGTTCTGTTTTTGTATCATAGCCATTACCTTGTATTATAATTTTATAATTTCCGGGTTTAATATAGTATGAATACTCTCCGGTTTCACTGTCTGGTTTGATAGAGGCCGGTTCATCATTGTTGGATTCATCGTATATTGTAACCCTGAAAGAGGAGTCAAAAGTATTATTGTCCTGCAGGATTATTTTTCCTTTAAGTGTAATGAAGCCAGGAGTTCCTGCTATCTGTTGATTCGGTTCTGTTGTACTGTTTTCTGTCTGCTGATTTGTTGAACCTTGATTTTTGCCTTGTTCATTTTGTTGATTTGTACTTTGATCTACCGTAGTTACAATTTCTGTATCTTGTGAAGTTTCAATATTACTTTTGTTTTCAGAATTATTATCAGCAATATTTTCATTTTCAGTACTGGTTTCAATTTCAGCTTCAGTAGAATCTTTAGCAACATCTGTCAGCTCTTGATTTTGTGCTACAGAATCAACAGTTACTTTTTTGTTCTCATGAACTGTAGTGTCAATTGGAATGTTCTGTATATTTTCTGACTGACTGTTATTTTCAATAGGATGCTGGTTGGTATTTTGAGGTTCATTGTCTTTTTGAGTATTATTTGTTGTGTTATCCGCAAGCTCGTTATTGTTTTGCGTTGAAATATTTTTAGTGATACTGGCTTCCTGCAGAATGCTTTGTTTGTCCTCAGGTTGAATCAGTTTGTTTATATTCAATGATTCAGCCATTTGACTTATTCCTTCCAGGTTTTTTCTGGCCAGTGTTGCTTTCTCAGCAATGGCTGCAATAGGTTCGGTATTGGTCTTAACTTCGTTGTTCACCTCTTCAATAACCACAACACTTTTGTCCAGGATGTTAACTTCGTTGTGAAGCTTTTCAAAATTTGTAAGCGCATTGTATTGTTTTTCAACCAAAATAACTTCATGGTTTTCAAGGTACTTAAGCTCTGCATTTAATTCGCTTTTTTCTTCTTCAAAGAGCTGAGCTTCTTTATCACTTTCTGAATTTTTGCTTATGGTGATTAGTTTGTTCAGCCTGTCTTTTTTTGACTGTATGGTATCTTTTACTATTTCAATTTCTTCCTGAACCACATCCAGTTTATTCTGGTGGAAAGCCATTCTCCTTGATTTATCAGCGAGCTTATTCTTTTCTTGTACCAATTGATCTTCCAGATTCAGATAGCTGCCCAATATTCGGTTTAGCTTCATTCTGTTTTTATTCAGTTGATCAGCCAATTCGTCGACAGGCTTGTTTCGATTCTCTTGCAGCTTTTGCGTGAATTGTTTATTCTGATTAGCAATATCCTTAAAATGAATAGCAGAATTATCTATTTTTCTTGCAAGATTGTAGGCCATTACAGCTAATAAATCAGACTCTTTTTGGATTTGCTTGGCTTTTAATATTTGAAGATCTTTGATTTGTGGATCGCTTATTGTATCTGCCTCTTTAATAAGCGCGCTTGCTTCTTTCCGCTTATCTTTTGCCATTAGATTTTTTTCTTCAGCAATCAAAAAGGCAATGTCGGATTCTTTTCTAAGTTGTCGAGATTTTTCAAGTAGCTTTTCTGTATCTTTCATACTGGCTTCAATGATATCGTCTGCTGTAGTTCCTTCTTCTACATTGTAGGCTGCCAGTAAAATATCTTTTGAATTTTCTGAATTATAGTTCCAGAAAAGTTTGTCCTGTAATCTGTGATTGCCCTTTGTTTCATCCTGTATATCTGCCAAGCTTTTTGAACCGGGTTGATAATATTTATTGAAATCGAGCACTGTACTGATGTTGATCTGAAAAATATCTTCAACTCCCATACATTCATAAGATATCATAGACATAAAAT
>PKSZ01000652.1 GCA_002869425.1 Marinilabiliales bacterium | reverse complement strand
GAATTAAAGGGCTATACACAAGTGCAACCAGAATACAAATACAGGGACAGCCGTTTTGATGTGTACCTGGAAAATTTATATGAAAAATGCTTTGTTGAAGTCAAAAATGTCACATATAAAGAAGACAAATATGCACTCTTCCCCGATGCAGTAACCACAAGAGGGAAAAAACATTTATCAGATCTTATCAAAGCAAGAAAAGAAGGTTACCGTGCTGTAATGCTTTATATTATTCAGCGTTCAGATGTTGATATTTTTGCTCCTGCCAAAGAAATTGATCCCGAGTATACAAAAGAACTAAAAAAAGCACACAAAGCAGGAGTGGAAATATTGCCATATCAGGTTAAAGTATCTCCAACGGAAATAAAATTAGGAAAGAAACTGGAATTTAAACTCTAATGGATCGTAAAAACATTATCACTCAAACAGAACAATTTGTTAAAGAAAAGCTTGCAGGAGATTCCAGCGGCCATGACTGGTGGCATATTTACAGGGTTAAAAAACTAGCGGCAAAAATAGGTGAAATTGAAAAGGCCGATCTGTTCATTATTGAGATGGCAGCACTTCTTCATGATATTGCAGACCATAAATTCCACAATGGCAATCATAAGCTTGGACCCAAAATAGTTTACGATTGGTGCACAAAACTCCAACTGGAAGAAAAAATATGCTTACATATCTCCGAGATTGTTGCACAAGTATCCTTCAAAGGTGGTAATGTTGAAACTCCAATGAATACGCTGGAAGGTAAAGTTGTTCAGGATGCAGACCGGCTTGATGCTATAGGAGCTATTGGAATTGCCAGAACCTTCGCCTATGGAGGAAACAAAAATCACCCAATGTATGATCCTGCAATAAAACCAGAAATGCACGATAGTTTTGACAACTATAAAAAATCCAAAGGAACAACCATTAACCATTTTTATGAAAAATTACTTTTACTCAAAAGCAGATTAAATACGAATACTGCCAAAAAAATTGCGAAAGAACGACATACATTTATGGAGGAATTTCTTGAAAGATTCTACAAAGAATGGGAAGGAATATCCTAATAAATAAACGATTACATTAACATCTGCTTGCAAATACCTGTTTTCTTTCACCTTTGAAAAATTCATTTGAAAAAATTTAAGCTTTCCATACTTTATCCATAAGTATATAAAAATCATTGAACATCTTTTTATTACTAAAAAAATGGCTATTTTAGTAGGCTTAAATACAGCCGTTTAAGTCTTGAAAAATAGTACTGTAATATTACTTATTCTTTTATCTGTTATATCCAACGGTTTTGCTTTCAAATCAAAGATAGACAGCCTTGAAAATAAACTTAAAACAGATACAGTAAACAGAATTTCCCTGCTGAATGAGATTTCTTATTCATACTGGAACAACGATCCTGAAAAATGCTACAATTATGCAATCGAAGCATTGGTTGAAGCAAAAAAAACAAACAATACACGGGAGCTGGCATATGCCTATAACAATTTAGGACTTGTTAATTATAGCTGGGGCCACTATAAGCTATCTCTAAATTATCATTTCAGAGCCTTAAAAATCCTCAAACAAATTAAAGATTACCAGGGACAGGCATATTCATACAATAATATTGCATTTGTCTACAATCAAACAGGAGATTTTGATGAAGCAATGGATAACTTCAGACACTCTTTATACTTAAAAGATAGCCTGGGTGATAAAAAAGGATATTCCAATACACTAAACCACATTGGTGATGTCTTTGCAAACATTGGAAAAATGGATAATGCACTGGATTATTACAGGCAATCCCTTGCATTGAAAGAAAAAATAAACCACAAAAGAGGTATTGGATATTCTTACTCTAGTATTGCAGGTGTTTATAGGTCAAAACTAATGCTCGACTCTGCCATTTATTATGAAAAGAAGGCTTTAAATATTTTCAAAGAAGAAAAGCACAACTACGGGATCTTCTTATCTTATAAAGGATTAGGTGAAAATGCATTTTTAGGAGAAAAATACAGTAATGCTCTGAACTACTACTATGATGCGTTGTCCATTCAACAAAACCTAAATAACAAAGTTGGTAAGGTTCAAATTCTTAGTAAAATAGGGATAACGTATGCTAAAATGAAAGACTACAAGGCAGCCATTGAATTTTTACTGGAAAGTATCAACCTATCTATCAGCATCAACACCAAAAAAGAAACCCTGTTAAATTATAAAGAATTAGCCAACGTATATGCCAAAGCAGGTAATTATAAGAAAGCATATGAATATTTTCAGCTCTATACTGGTTTAAAAGATGAAGTATTTT
>PKSZ01000625.1 GCA_002869425.1 Marinilabiliales bacterium | reverse complement strand
TGAATACCAAAATGTTTCTTTTGTGCAGAGTAGTATTCAATTAAAGGTGCTGTTTCCTTATGATAAACATTAATTCGGTTGTTTATGATTGATTGATCCTGATCGTCTGATCTCCCGGAATCTTTACCTCTGTTAAGCAATCTTTTTACAAGTTCATCATGGTCAACTTCAAGAGCAAGCATTGCAGAAATAGGCGTATTCATTTCTGAAAGTAGATTATCTAGTGCTTCAGCTTGTGCTTTTGTCCTTGGAAAACCATCAAAAATAAACCCTTTGGCTGTTTTATTGGCCTCAAGCTTTAATTTAATCATTCCGATAACAACTTCATCCGGAACCAGCATACCCTTATTCATAAACTCCTGAGCTTTCAATCCCAGTTCAGTTTTATTTTTGATTTCACCTCTTAGAATATCACCTGTTGAAAGATGGATCAAACCATATTTCTTAATGATTTTTTCAGATTGGGTTCCCTTTCCTGCACCCGGAGGACCAAATAGTATTAAATTAAGCATGATTGTAAAATTAGTCAATTACTTTATAAATATCTTCGAGATTTCTTCCAAAACCATCGTAGTCGAGACCGTAACCAACGATAAATTCATTTGGTATGGACATCCCAATATAATCTATCTTATTGTCTTTTTGGTATGCATAAGGTTTAAATAAAAAAGTAGCTACTTTAATTTCTGCTGGTTCATATCCTTTGAGCTGTTTGATTATGTGATCAAGAGTAATGCCAGTATCAACAATGTCTTCAAGAATAATAACGGTCTTATTGCTAATGTCCTGACTGAGACCAATCAGCCTTTTAACATGCCCTGTACTTGTTGTTCCTTCATAAGAAGCAAGTTTTAGGAATGTAATCTGACAATCAATTTCAATTTTTTTAAACAAATCACTGGCAAACATGAATGCACCGTTGAGTATTCCCAGAAATACAACATCCTTACCTTGCAGGTCTTTATTAAGCTGAGTTGCCATATTACCAACTGCATTTTGAATTTCATTTGCTGAGATGGAAATTTCAAACTCTTTATCTAATAATCGAACTTTTTTCATGTGTTGCTTTTAGTCAGTTTTTCCCCTTTTTGTCATAAGAGTTCACTAAAATAATATATTTTTGTAAGAGCAGCATAATAAAAATAAAAAGATGAAAGCACAAGTTAGTATTATTATGGGCAGTACATCAGACTGGCCTGTTATGGAGAAGGCAGCAAAAGCCCTGAATGATTTTAAAATTCCATTTGAAATCAATGCCTTGTCAGCTCACAGAACGCCAGCAGAAGTTGAGAAATTTGCAAAAGAAGCCAAAGATAAAGGGATAAAGGTTATTATTGCTGCAGCAGGTATGGCAGCGCATTTACCAGGAGTAATAGCTGCAAATACACCTGTGCCAGTGATTGGTGTTCCAATTAAAGCATCACTTGATGGTTTGGATGCATTGCTTGCTATTGTGCAAATGCCTCCGGGTATACCAGTGGCTACTGTTGGAATAAACGGTGCTCAAAATGCAGCGATTTTGGCGGCGCAAATTGTGGCTTCAGGCGATAATGAAATGATGGATCAGGTTGTTGAGTTTAAGGCAAACCTAAAAGATAAAATTGTAAAAGCAAATAAAGATCTTGCTGAACATAAGTTTGAGTTTAGGGTAGGTTAATATGAAAAAAATTCTTCTGCTCATACAGATTGTGCTTATTGCAAGTATCACTTTTGCAGCCGGTGATAATTTTATGTCTGGAGCAAGACAGGCATCTATGGGCAATTCCGGAGTGATGCTAAGTGATGTTTGGTCCATGTATCATAATCAGGCAGGAATTGCCAGAATTGAAAGATTTTCGTTGGGAGTGAACTATAATAGCGAATTTGCTTTGTCAGATTTGTCTAATAAATCAATAGCATTGGTTGCTCCGGTTCAGTTTGGTAGTCTTGGCTTATCAATGAGTCATTATGGATTTTCTGAGTTTAGTGAAACAAAAATAGGACTAGCCTATGCAAAAGCCTTCAATAAAAGATTTTCAATGGGGATACAAATGGACTATCTGTTGGTCAGTCTGCCCAGTGCTTATGGAACTAAAGGTGTTCCAGTTGCTGAAATTGGAATTCTTTCTGAGCCCATTGATAATTTCATTGTTGCAGCACATGTGTACAATCCAACACGGGCAAAAATAGCTGATTTTAATGACGAACGAATACCCACTATAATGAAAATAGGAGTGGGGTATAGGTTTTCTGAAACGGCGGTTGTAACTGCAGAAACGGAGAAAGATATGGAGAAGGCAATATACTTTAAAGCGGGTATGGAATACATGTTGGTTGATAATCTTTATCTACGTGCAGGTGTAAGTACGAATCCGCTGAATAGATATGCATTTGGTGTTGGTTATGGAAAAACAGGATTTAGGGCAGATTTTGCTTTTAGCTATCATGACTATCTTGGAATAACACCTCATTTGTCTATGTCTTACACATTTGGAAAGGCATCATCTGAATCATGATGCATAAGTTATATATTTCTATATTGCTGATTATGTTGGCAGGCTTAGTCGTTTCTCTGAAAGCTCAGCAGCCTACAAATGAGAGATATAAAACAATTGAAGATCTCATAGAAGAAATCGCAAGTAATTCTGATGAGGAATTGGATTATACATCTTTGTATGATGATCTGAATTACTTTTTAAATAATCCAATTAATTTGAATGAGGCTACTGAAGAAGAGTTGGAAAAGTTGCAATTTCTTAATGACTTTCAGATACAAAGTATCTTAAAATATCGTGAGCGTTTTGGTAAGTTTTTAACCATATACGAATTGCAGTTATTGCATGGGTACTCAAATGATGATATTCAGCGATTGTTACCTTTTGTTACCATAGGAAAATATTCTGAAGATGAAAATTTTAGCATTAAGCGAGCATTGAAATATGGAAGTAACCAGTTGTTTTTCCGGGTGCAACAGGTTGTGGAAGAGCAAGAAGGTTATTCCCCTGTTTCAGATTCTGCATTGGCAGCAAACCCTAATAGTCGATATTTGGGAAGTCCTCAAAAAGTTTATACACGCTATAAATATCAGTATAAGAACAAAATTTATGCGGGTTTTGTTGCAGAAAAAGATGCAGGAGAAGCATTTTTGAGGTCCAATATTAATGATTCTATTTACCCGTTAGTAGAAGATAAATTTAGCAATGGATTTGATTACAGTTCAGCTCATATTCAGATAAATGGGATAGGTCCGATAAAAACGCTGGCATTGGGCGATTATCAATTGCAATTTGGACAGGGACTTACAATTTGGTCGGGAATGTCATACGGAAAATCCCCTTACGTTTTGAATATCAAAAAGAAGGCACGAAAAGTTAGACGCTATAGCTCAACGGATGAGAATAATTTTTTACGAGGTGTTGGTACAACGGTGGCTTTTGGTGATTTTGATGTGTCGGCTTTTTATAGTAAGCGAAAAGTAGATGCCAATATTGAAAGTTTTGATGATGTTGATGAAGAAGCACAATATGCTACATCATTGCAGCTAACAGGCTTGCATACAACACCTTCAAAACTGCTGGATAAAGATGCAATGGATGTTTCAATTTTCGGAGGAAATGTGTCTTATTCAGGCAAAAAGTTTAAGTTGGGCTACACTTATGCACATTACATTTATGGCGAGGAAATACAAAAAACACAGAATAAATATAATGCTTTTGAATTCAGTGGTAACGAAAATACTACACAGGGATTGAATTATGAGTTTGTTGTAAAAAATATCCAGGTGTTTGGTGAAACCGGACGATCAATGAATGGTGGTTTGGCAACGGTAAATGGGGCATTGTTCTCAATTGCACCACAGGTTTCTATGGCTGTTTTGCATAGGCATTATGATAAAGATTATCAATCTTTGTATGCAGGTAGTTTTGCTGAGAGCAAACCTGTCAATGAAGATGGTGTATATGTGGGCACGATCATTTTTCCGGCAAAAAACTGGAAAATTTCAGGATACTATGATTTTTATCGTTTTCTATGGTTGAGGTCAAGAGTTTATAGTCCATCTAATGGACAAGATTATTTTTTACAGGCTGACTATACGCCGTCACGCTATGTTTCCATGTATGTTAGATTTAAGAATGAAATTAAGCAGCAAAATACAGATGCTGTGGATGCTTCACCGGTCGATCTTCAGGACATAGGCTTGATGAAATTACGCTATCATCTTGCATATGATGTTTCAAGAACCTTAGAATTGAAAAATCGGATTGAATTTACTCATTATCAGGAGTCAACAAATCCAGCTGAATTGGGCTATATGATATATCAGGACATAATGTATAAGCCGGTAAGAATTCCTCTTTCACTTGCTTTTCGTTTTGCTGTTTTTGATGCGAGCTACAATGCCCGAATATATGCCTATGAGAATGATGTTTTATATGGATTCTCTATTCCTGCATATAATTACAAAGGAACCCGAACATATCTTACATTAAGGTATACAATCCGAAGAGGTATTGATGTGTGGCTTAGATATTCTCAGTTTTATTATCCTGAGAAAGATGTGCAGGGCTCCGGGCTTACCGAAATACAAGGTAAAACAAAATCAGAGGTAAAGGCACAGGTTCGCTTCAAGTTCTAGTTTCGTTAATAAATTGGTTGAAAGAAAAACAGTATTGCTGAATTTGATTCACTAATTATTTATACTTTTCGTATTAATCTAACTGAATGTTAATAATTGATTAACCCGTTGTAAATGAATTTTATTGGGATTATACCAGCTCGGTACGCTTCAACTAGATTTCCAGGAAAACCTTTGGTAATGATTAATGGTAAGATGATGATCCAGAGGGTTTTTGAGCAGGCCTCAAAAGTTTTTGATCATGTTGTAGTAGCTACTGATGATAAAAGAATCTTTGAAGCAGTAGAAGGATTTGGAGGAAAAGTAGTAATGACCTCTAAGAAGCACAGAAGTGGTACTGACAGATGTGCTGAGGCTGTTTCAATATACGAATCAGATTATGATATTGAATTTGATGTGGTTGTAAATATACAGGGAGATGAACCTTTTATATATCCTGAACAATTAAAAGAAGTTGCTGCTTGCTTTAAAAATAAAAAAGTGCAGATTGCTACATTGGCTAAGCCTATTAATAATTCTGAAGATATTTTCAACCCCAATAAACCCAAAGTAATTGTAAATAAAAAGCAGGATGCTATTTATTTCAGCCGATAACCAATCCCTTATGTTAGGGATGAGAAGCAGGAAAAATGGGTTAAGTACAGATTTTATAAGCACATTGGACTTTATGCTTACAGAAAAGATGTTCTGCACAAAATTACAAGACTTGATGCCACACCTCTTGAGATTGCCGAATCATTAGAACAGCTTCGCTGGATTGAAAATGGTTATAAAATAAAAGTAGAATTTACTGAATACGAGAGTATTTCAATTGACACAAAGGCCGATCTGAAAAAGGTTGATACTATCGGTTTGATGTAATTTCAATTATTTTACTTCTCTTATCAGGTAAATGAAAGAAGGAAAGTGATCGCTGTATCCACCTGTATACGCTCCTCCAGAATAAGTTCTCATGGGGTAACCTTTGTATCTACCATCTTTCTGTGTTAGGAAGCTCTTGTTGAAAATAACTGCTTTATGATATTTGAATGTTGTCATGTCACTACCAACCAGAGCAGGTGAAAGAATAATTTGATCAAATAAGTTCCAGTTATCCCTGTATGCTAGTGAACCAATTCCGTTTTTGAATAAGATTTCTGTAGGGTTAAAAAATGTGCCATCAGATAATTTATCTTTTGATGCTGTAGTTTTTATATATTTTTTCACACTTGGATCAGTTGGGTCGTCATTCAGGTCTCCCATGATGATTATCTTTGCATTTTTATCAAGAGCTAGTACCGAATCTGCTATCGATCTGCAAAGCTTTGCTGCTGCAATTCTTTTGGGCCTGCTTCTTTTTTCTCCTCCTCTTCGTGATGGCCAATGGTTTACTATAAAATGAATCATTTCACCATTTAATTTACCAGAAACCAGGAGCTGATCCCTTGTGTTGAAATTAGGATCATCCGGTAGGCTAAGAGTGTAAGATTTACTATTTGTAAGCTTGAAATATTTGGATTGATAAAGCAAAGCAACATCCATTCCTCTATAATAAGGCGATTCATAGTGAACGATTTGATAATTCCCTTTTTTTAAGGGTTCTCTGTTTATCAGATCTTGCAGTACTGCTTTATTTTCCAATTCACATACACCAACTATTGCTGGTCCGTCCGGCGTTAATTCAGTACCCAATTGGGAAATTACTTCAGCCATATGATCCAGCTTGTGGTTGTATCTTTTGCCATTCCAATTTTTTACATCACCCGGAGTGAACTCATCGTCTTTTGTCTTGGGATCATCTATTGTATCAAATAGATTTTCAAGATTATAGAATGCAACACAAGCAACTTCATATTGCTTTTCATCTTGAGCATTGGCAAATTGATCAAATACAAAAAGAAGCAATCCAATTAACAGCAAACCACTAAAAATATTTTTCATAATCGTAGAATATCAAAATAAAAACTACTTTTGCAAGCCCGATTGAAAACTGAAAATTATATTATTCAATCGAATTCATTATCCGTAAAAATAGTTATATTTATCAACAAATTCTAAAAGAAACCAAATAATTGAATTATATGAGGCGAATTTTAATTGTACTGGCATTGTTGGTTTACATAGGCCAATTGTCAGCGCAGGAAGAGGTGAAAAAGGATACAGTTTATGCAGACGATTCTGTAGATGTTGAATATTCTGCAATGCCTGTTATTACTATTTCTGCTTCCGATCTTGAGAGTGATCAGGAGTCTCAGGATATTTCCGGTTTGCTAAGCGCATCAAGAGACCCATTTGTTTCTACTGCCGGATATACCTTTGGCCCTGCCCGTTACAGAATCCGGGGATACGATTCTGAGAATACACTTGTGACTATAAATGGCTTGATTGCCAATGATGTTGAATCAGGCCGTGCTTACTGGTAAACTTGGGGTGGCTTGAATGATGCAACACGTAACAAGGTTGTGGAAAGTGGAATTACTGCCAACCAGGTTAATTATGGAGGTATCGGTGGTGCTACAAATATTATAACAAGAGCATCATCTTATCGTAAAGGAGTAAAAGCAACTTATTCATTAACCAACAGAAGTTATAGAAACAGGCTTATGCTTATAGCTTCAACAGGAATGATGGAAAATGGTGTTGCTGTTACATTTTCAGGTTCAAGAAGGTGGTCACAGGAAGGTTATGTGCAAGGAACTTTCTATGATGCATGGAGTTATTTCTTTTCTGCTGAGAAGAAAATTTCTGAAGCGCATAGTTTATCCTTTACCATATTTGGAGCTCCAACTGTGAGAGGCAAGCAAAGTGTGGCAACACAGGAAGCTTATGATCTGACTGATAATCATTATTATAATTCATACTGGGGATATCAGGATGGTGAGAAAAGAAATAGCCGGGTTAGTAATTATCATAAACCAATGATGATGCTTAACCATTTCTGGAAAATCGATGAAAAATCAAAGCTTACAACAGGATACGGTTATAGTTTTGGTCGTGGTGGTTCAACAGCTCTTAACTGGTATAATGCACAGGATCCACGTCCGGATTATTATAGGTACTTGCCAAGCTATTATGATACAAAAGACCCTGATGAGTACAATCGATTGTACAATTTATGGACAACAAATGACGATTATGGACAACTGAATTGGGATTTCTTGTATTTTGCAAACAGTGATGAATACGATCGTATTGAAAATGCTGATGGTCAGGATGGAAATACAGTTGAAGGAATTCGTTCTAAATATATTATTGAGGAGCGTAGAAATGATCACAGCAGAAGCACAATAAACTCACAGTATGATAGAGACGTTAACGAGCACATAAAAGTAAGTGCAGGTGTCAATGTAGATTTATACAAAGGATATCATTTTAAGGAAATGAGCGATCTGTTGGGTGGCGATTTTTGGCTAGACGTTGACCAGTTTGCAGAAAGAGATTTACCTGAATGGGAAGATGCACAGAGTGATTTGAATCATACCAATAATATTATTGAGGTCGGTGATCGCTTTGGTTATGATTATACGGCAAATGTAAATACTTATAGTTTATATGGTCAAAGTGAATTTACATATAGTAAGGTAGATGGATACCTTGGTGCCAATGCAACATATACAGAGTTCTGGCGAACAGGTAATATGAAGAATGGTAAATTTCCGGATGAATCTTATGGAGATTCAGAGAAACAGCAATTTATTAACTATGGAGTAAAAGGTGGTGCAACATATAAAATAACAGGTCGTCACATTATTACAGCTAATGGAACATTTCTGACAAGAGCGCCTAATTTCAGGAATTCATATTTGTCAGCAAGAACAAGAGATCATGTAGTTGAAGGACTTACTTCTGAAACAATTTATTCGGGAGATGTTAGTTATCATTTCAGATCACCTTACATTAAGGGTAGATTGACATACTACTACACTGAATTTAAAGATGGTGTAAGTGTCAGGAGCTTCTACCATGATGATCTTCGTACTTTTGTAAACTATAGTATGACGGGCATTGATAAGCTTCATACAGGTATGGAACTTGGTTTGGAAGCGAAAGTTTCACCAACCATAACACTTACAGGAATGGCTGGAACAGGTGAATTTATTTATAATTCAAGGCCGGAAGTAACCATCGTTGCCGATAATAATTCTGAAGTACTGGTGGATTCAAAAACAGTTTATATTAAGAATTTTAGAATGAGTGGGCCACAAACAGTGGGTTCGTTTGGAGCTAAGTATTTTTCACCTAAGTATTGGTCTGTTGGTGCTAGCATAAATTATATAGATAATGTATACATCAACATTAATCCGGAAAGGCGTACGGATGATGCATTAAACAGATTGTATGTTGAAGATCCGCAACCCGATATGCTTTTTGAACAGCAAAGATTCCATGATTATTATACAATTGATTTATTTGGTTATAAGTCATGGAAGATCAAGGATTATTACATTAATGTAAGTGTGAATGTAAATAACTTGTTAAACAGAACGGATATTATTACAGGTGGATTTGAGCAGTATAGGTATAATGCAAAAGATTTAAATAAGTTTCCAAACAAATATTTTTACATGTACGGACGTACTTATTTTGTTAACTTAAGCTTTAGGTTCTAAAATATTACATCGAAAAAATTATGATTATGAAAAATATAGGCAAAACAAATTTAGTTATTTTACTCGCAGGATTGATTCTTCTACAGTTTTCCAGTTGTGTGAAGCGTGAATTTGATGCACCTCCGATTGATAATATTCCGGAAGGTTCTATTATTACCATTGATTCATTAAGAAGTATGTATCAGGGTGCAGATATTGTGATAGACACAGTAATGTCTATTTATGCAACGGTAACTGCAGATGAAAGTACGGGTAATCTTTATAAAACGGCTTTTGTACAGGATACTACAGCAGGTTTACAATTAACTTATCCATATTCTGGTGGTTTATACCAAGGTGATTCAGTTAGAATTTCACTTGAAGGTTGTTTATTGACTTCTTATGGAGGAGCAATTCAGCTTGAACTTATCCATGTGGATTCAAATATTGTTAAGCAATTTCCAGGTCAGCAGATTGAACCAAAATTGGTTACACTTCCGGATTTGTTAACTTATGAATATGAAGGACAGTTGATTAAACTGGAAGATGTTGAGATTGCATCCAGTGAGTTAGGTCAAACATGGGCTGATGCAGATGGTAAGGAATCAAGAGATATTACCTTAACAGACTGTAGCTCAACGCAGGGCGTTGTTATTCGTACCAGTGGCTATGCAAAATTTGCAGACGAGATGCTTCCTGGTGGTAAAGGATCTTTAATCGCTGTTGCCAGTCAGTATAATGGTGCAATTCAGTTAACACTTAGAAATCTTGATGAGGTTATGCTGGATAGCAATCGTTGTGATGGTAGTAGTCCCAATGTAGTGTTCTTCATCAATAAGAATTTTGAAGATGGAAGTATTACTTCAGGTGGTTGGGTAACCAAAAGAGTTGTAGGAACAACTGACTGGTCAATTACTGAGTTCTCAGGTAATTCAATGGCAAAAGTTACCAATTGGAATGGCTCTGTGAATTCAGAATCTGATGTTTGGTTAATATCACCTGCCCTTGATTTATCTGCATCTAATGCACCCGTATTGAGTTTTACAAATATTTGTAATTATACTGGAGCAAACCTTGAATTATATATCTCAACATCTTATGATGGAACAAGTTTGCCTGATGCAGCCAACTGGACACAGGTTACATTTACTCTTTCTTCAGGAAGTTGGGCAGAACAGTATTCAGGAGATATTGATTTATCACCATATAAAGTATCATCTGTATATATTGGTTTCCGTTATCAGGGATCAACTTCTGATGGTAAAACATGGGAGTTGGATGATATTAAAGTGATGGATAATTAGAAAAACGCATTTATCTTAAAGCAAAAGAGACTAATTTTATTGGTCTCTTTTGTTTTATATAAGAATTCATATTTATGGCAGATCAAATCAACAAAACAGATGTCTCTGAGCTTGGGGAGTTTGGACTTATCGATAAATTAACGGGTGCTGTTTCACTTAGGAACAAGTCTTCAAAAATAGGTATTGGGGATGATGCAGCAGTTATTGATACAGGCAATGAAAAATATACGCTTGTTTCTACTGATATGCTGGTCGAAGGGGTTCATTTTAATATGATGTATGTTCCCTTGAAACATTTGGGCTACAAAGCTGTTGTGGTCAACTTGTCTGATATTTATTCTATGAATGGAACACCCAAACAAATAACTGTTTCCATAGCTGTATCCAACAGGTATACTGTAGAAGCTCTAGAGGAGCTATATAAGGGTGTAAATCTTGCTTGTGAAAGGTATGGTGTTGATTTGGTTGGTGGAGATACGACTTCATCAGTTTCTGGACTTGTAATTAGTATTACTGCTATTGGAGAAGTTGAAAAGGATAAGCTTGTATGCCGTAGTGGTGCAAAAGAGAACGATTTGATTTGTGTAAGTGGAGATTTGGGATCAGCTTATTTAGGATTGCAATTACTTGAAAGAGAGAAGGAAGTTTATAAGGTGAATCCAAATATGAAACCTGACTTTTCAGGTTATGATTATTTATTGGAGAGACAATTGAAACCGGAAGCCAGAAATGATGTGATTGAGGAATTAAAAAAGCAGTATATAAAACCAACAGCTATGATAGATATTTCAGATGGATTATCGTCAGAGTTGCATCATGTTTGTTTGTCTTCTAATACCGGTTGTAAAATTTTCGAAGAGAAGCTTCCTATTGATTCAGTAAGTATTTCTTTGTGTGAAGAGTTTAATCTTGAACCCGCAGTGAGCGCATTGAATGGAGGTGAGGATTATGAATTGCTATTTACAGTGCCTCTGGAAGCGCATGAGAAAATAAAAAAGAATGTATCCATATCTGTTATTGGACACATGTGTGAGAAGTCAGAAGGACTTAGTCTTATTGGTAAATCTGGAGGTGTTGTTAGTTTAAAAGCAAGAGGATGGAATCATCAATCCGATGCAGATTAGAGATTTCTTTTTTAAGAAGCGAATATAACTCCAAACCTGAATTTTGGTCCCAGCTTGGTATCTTCGGCTATTTTATCTCCCATTAAATAGTCGCAAATTAGTGTAAGACTTATCTTTTCTGTTGCAGCATATTCCACCGATACAATCGGTGAGAAAATCAATGAAGTATAGTGGTTGATTTGCGCTGAATAGACACTTTCTGGTACCGTTTTATTTAACAGGTGAAGATTGTTTATGCTGGCACCTCCAAAAAGAAATCCACCGGTTATGATAACATCTCCTTTTTCATATACCGCTTCCCCTGTTAAACCACCATAACCAAGTTGCAAATAACTTCCTTCAAGACCTATATTGATATAGTTCAAGGTTGTTTTTGCTCCCATCATTCCTATTCTATAATGCTTGCTAAGCTGAAAATGTAGTTTCCCTCCAATTCCGAGGGGGCTGCCACTGGCGTCTCCATATAGTGTGGAAACTTTCCAATAACCGGTTTCAATAAACATTCCACCTCCAAATAGTTTATCCTCAGAGGCAAAAGACGAGGCTGTAAAACAGATAAGTAAAACTATCAGTTTAAGCTTTTTCATTTCTAATGACCATTGGTTTCGGGGAAATAACCTTTCATTATACCTCTTGGTGAATTGCGAACAAACATCAAGATTACATCCCTTTCGTGCGTTGCTGCCAGATTGGTTTCAATATATTCCAGTGCATCAGAATTATTGTATCCCTTAAGATACAGAATTCTGTATACTTCCTGTATTTCATTAATTTTTTCGTTGGAATAATCTCTTCTTCTGAGACCTATTGAATTAACCCCAACAAATGAAAGAGGCTCACGTGCTGCCTTTACAAATGGAGGTACATCTTTTCTGACGAGTGAACCTCCTGATATCATGGCATGTGAACCAATATGTACAAATTGATGAACTGCACATAAGCCACCAACAATTGCCCAATCATCAATTACAACGTGACCGCCAAGTGTTGCAGCATTGGCAAGAATTGCATTATTTCCAATAACACAATCATGAGCTATATGTGCATATGCCATGATTAGACAATTTTCACCCACTTTGGTTTTGAAACTTGCTTTCGTTCCCCGGTTGATGGTTACACACTCTCTTATGGTTGTATTATCACCTATTTCAACTGTTGTTTTTTCTCCAGCAAATTTTAAATCCTGAGGTATAGCACTGATTACAGCACCAGGGAAGATTCTGCAGTTTTTGCCGATTTTAGCACCTTCCATTATGGTAACATTCGGGCCAATCCATGTACCTTCACCTATCTCCACACCTTTATCGATGGTTACAAAAGGTTCAATTACAACATTTTCTGCGATTTTCGCGTCTGAGTCAACAAATGCCAATGGTTGCTTCATTTATCCTTTGTTTTTTACAATTTGAGCCATCATTTCACCTTCCATTACAATTGTGTTGCCAACGTATGCTTTCCCTCTCATATGGGCGATACCTCTTCTCAACGGGGATATAAATTCCAGTTTAAAAAGGATTGTATCACCAGGAACTACTTTACGCTTGAATTTTACATTTTCAATTTTAATGAAATATGTAGAATAATTTTCAGGATCATCAACGGAATTTAATACCAATAAGCCTCCTACCTGAGCCATTGCTTCAACTTGCAGAACACCAGGCATTACTGGCTCTTCAGGGAAGTGCCCGACAAAAAAACCTTCATTCATGCTTACATTCTTAAGACCAACAATACTGGTATCATTAATCTCAATGATCTTATCAACCAGTAGAAATGGAGGTCTGTGCGGAAGTAATGTTTTGATCTTATTGATATCCATTATTGGTTCAATATTCTGATCATAGGTTGGTATGCTATCTGTAATTTTTTGCTTTTTATAAATAGAGCTGATTTTCTTTGCAAATTCAAGATTGCTGGCATGTCCAGGTCTTGTGGCAATTATTTTTCCTTTTATGCGAACACCTGCAAGGGCAAGGTCTCCAATAATATCAAGTAATTTGTGACGTGCCGGTTCGTTATTAAATTTCAGATCAAGGTTGTTTAATATACCAATGGGTTTTACCTCCATTCTGGGTTGCCCAAATAAGTCTGCCAGCCTGTCTAGTTCTTCCTGACTAACTTCTTTGTCCATTATTATTATTGCGTTGTTGAGATCACCTCCTTTGATTTGATTTCTTTTTAGCAGAACTTCCAGTTCGTGCAAAAAAACGAAAGTGCGACAACCTGCAATCTCAGTTTCATAATTATCAAGATTGCATATGCTTGCAAATTGATTTACGATTACTTGTGAATCGTAATCTACCAGTACATCTATGCAATATTCATCTGATGGTATGGCTGTAATTTCTGTTTTACCATCCTTGTCTTTATAACTTATGATATCTTTAACTTCAAAATATTCTCTTTCTGCCTCTTGGTCAACAATGCCGGCTTTTTTAAGAGCATCAACGTATTGGGAAGCGCTTCCATCCAGAATAGGCGTTTCTTCTGAATCAATTTCAATGATTATATTGTCAATACCTAAGCCAAAAACAGCAGATAATACATGTTCGACTGTTGAAACACCAGCTCCATTTGCTTTTAAACTGGTACCTCTTTGAGTGTCTGAAACATTTTCAATACACGCTTTGATTTCAGGGGTGTTTTCAATATCTGTACGGATGAATCTG
>PKSZ01000311.1 GCA_002869425.1 Marinilabiliales bacterium | reverse complement strand
GCAGGAGCGTGGGGCAGTGCGGGCACTGGCTGGTCAATAACAGCAGGGCGTCGGGTGAGGTGGTGTTGGCGTTGCTCATAATTTATGTTTACTTTTTATAAGGTATTGTAAAATAAAATGTTGTTCCTCTATTTTCTTCACTTTCCAGCCATATCTTTCCACCGGTTTTCTCCACAAAACCTTTTGAAATTGCCAAACCCAGCCCTGTTCCTCCAAATCTGCGAGTGTGTGATTCATCAGCCTGCCTGAACCTATCAAAAATAAGGTTTTGCTTTTCTTTAGGAATCCCTATTCCGGTATCACTAATCGAAAATTCCAGAACACTTTTCAGTGCTTTATAAGAAATTGTAATATTACCTTTAGTCGTGAATTTATAAGCATTTCGCATCAAATTGTTCAAGACTACCTGCAATTTTCCAGCATCCGCTTCAATTACACTTTCTTCATCTAAAAATTCATAATTCCGGATAATTTCAATATTCTGTTTATCTTCCAGAATTCTTGATGAACCAAGTATTCGAATGGTTTCTTCAATCAATTCGTTTAAGTTAAACTTTTCACGAACTACTTCCACATATTCTGATTCAATGGTAGATAAATCTAAAATATCCGTAATAATATTTAATAAATGTTCTCCGCTTTTGTTTATTATATCTACAAACTCTTTCTTTTGTTCTTCCGAATAATCCTCATCTCCAAGCATTTGAGAAAATCCCAAGATACCATTTAATGGAGTTCTGATTTCATGACTCATATTGGCAAGAAAAACACTTTTCAACTTATCGCTCTCTTCTGCTTTTTCTTTTGCTACGATAATTTCCTCTTCATGTCTTTTTCTTTCTGTAAGATCATGGAAAATTCCCCTACTTCCAGCAAAGTTTCCCTTATCATCAAATATTGCTGCAATTTTCAATTCTCCGAATATTTCCTTCCCACTTTTTGCCTTCCAATACAATTCGTAAGATACTATCCCTTCATTCAGCAACTTTTTATTCTTTTCATCTGTATAGTATTCTTTTTTTGTTTTTTCTCCCAATAAAATACTCACAGGCTTACCCAGAAGTTCTGCTTTTTCATAACCCAAATTCTCCATCAAGGCCCTATTCACGTATGTAATATTCAGATCCTTATCCACAATATTCATCATATCTGATGCTGTTTCCATGAAAGTTCTGAATTTTTCTTCACTCTCTTTTAATGCTATTTCTGCATTTTTCCTTTCTGTAATATCTCGTATCGTTCCAATCAATCGCTTTGGTTTCCCTTCCTGACTAACTTCAACCACACGACCTTTAATAGAAACCCAGATATACTCACCTGTTTTTCTTTTAATCTTAAATTCAAGATCATGTGTACGCTCCGGAAAATGAAGAATGTCATTCAATAATTTAGAATAATCTTCTCTAAAATCGGGATGAATATTTTCGATCCATTGATCGGATTTTGACTCATACTCAAAAGGTTCGTAACCTCGTATTTTATAATACTCCTCACTTAAGTACACATCACCAGTCTCCAGATTATAATCCCACAAACCCAGGTTTGCTGATTCAATAGCCAGCTTAAGTCTCAATTCATTCTCCCTGATTTTTGAATTTTTCTCAGCCAAAACCTCATTGACTGCATTTTGCTCTTCCAGTTGTGATTCATACTTTTCATACAGGGAAAGAAAACGAACATTTTGCTGAATAAGTTTACTCTGAGTATCCTTCGATTCACTTATATTTTCAAATACGCAATGAGAATACTGCGGTGTTCCCTTATCGTAAGATACAATACCACTAAAGCTGGCAGAAATAAAATTTCCCGATTTAGAAGCTAGTAGGAGCTCATTGGATTCACCCTTTCCATTCTCAAACAGTATTTTCAATGACTTCATGAATTTCTGCTGATCTTTCGGAACAACAAAATCACCAAACCATTTCCCCGAAACTTCTTGGAATGTATAACCCATTGTATCTATCCACACCTGATTTACATTCAGGATTTTTCCATTAATATCAAGGGAATGATATGCTATGGGCAATTTTTGACAAAATTTCTCAAACAATTCTAATCCGTCATCCATATAAAGAAATTTATCCCCACTAAGGTATTAAAAATTGATAAAAAATGCTCACAAAGAGAAAGTCTTTATGTTACAGAAAAAAATGTTACAGAAAAGAAACAGACCTTGCTACAACTCAATAAAATATTATATTTTTGTTAAGTGATTATTTATTAATTGACTAAAAACGAGACAAATATGGCAAAACGTACAATCGTTGCTATGCCCGGAGATGGTATTGGCAAAACAGTTTTAGAAGAAGCAATTCGTGTT
>PKSZ01000237.1 GCA_002869425.1 Marinilabiliales bacterium | reverse complement strand
GATAGAAACAGAGAGACCAACAATATTTAGGACAGAATGAACCTTGTATTTCAGCAGATTACGTAGTGCTATGGTAATATAACTTCTAATCATTTAGTTTAGATCAAGAGAGTTCACCGGATTTTGAATACTGGCCATATCTGTTCTTATAATTACAATACCCTGCGAAACCAGAACCGAAAGTACTGTTGCCATAAAAAAGTCAAGAATTCGGAAGGGCGCTTTTACCACAAAATTATTCAACCAGAAGCTCATGGATAAGTAGGCCAACCCCCATGCAATAAGATTTGCTATTAGTATGAGGCTTAGGAATTCTTTAGAGATCAGGGCTATAATATCTTTTGTCGTAGCTCCATGTACTTTTCGGATACCAATTTCATTTCTTCTTAGCTCTATGGTAAAGGATGAAAGTCCAAATAAACCGATGGATGCAATCAGGATTGCCAAAAAAGTAAAAACTTCTGCAAGGTTACTTATATTTCTCTCACCACTGTACAATTCAGCAAGCTCATCATTCAGATAAAAATATTCGAAAGGCTCTTTGGGGGACATCTTGTGGATACAATTCTTAATATGCTGTATGACCTCCTTAACAGGTATTTTATTATTGTATTTTACTGCAGCATATTTTCTGAACATTGCAATTTCAGCCATTTCTTCTTTAATATTTAAGACAAACGGACTGGCTGGATTTCGCAATGACTTGGCATTGAAATTTTTAAAGACACCAATAACCCTTTCTTTACCATTCATGCTGTAAAATCGCTTTCCTAATGCTTCTTCATTACTTTTCCATCCCTGATATTTTACCATGGCTTCGTTAATCAGAATAGCTTTTTTAGCATCATCTACTGAATCCTTGTTATATGAACGTCCGGCAAGTATTTCAATGTTAAAAGTTTGTGTAAAATCATGATCAACAACCAGAGTGGGATAGAAGTTCCATCCTTCACCTGTAAAGCCTTCCTGCCTGAATTCTTGTGTATTATGATCTATTCCGGGAAGATAATCCATGCATGTAACATAACTAACACCCCTGTTTTCCAATATATCTTTTTTCAGATCATCAAAATAGTAAGCCAGCTTAGTATGGTGTACAGGAAAAACAATAATGCTATCCGGATTAAACCCTGGATCCGTATTTATCAAAGTGTTTAACTGTCTGTTTGAAATCAGAGTATTGATAATTAGCGTTATGGAAATTACAAACTGAAAGACAACCAATATCTTACGAGCTTTTTTTCCTTTTATGTTTAGTTTCAGTTGCTTGCGTAAAATGTGGATGGGTTCAAATGAAGACAAATAGAAAGCAGGATAGAGACCTGAAAGAATGCCTGCAAATAGAGTAATGCAAAGTATGCCTGTAATAACCGGAGCTTTGAACAGGAAGTCGGGCTCAATATTTTTATCTGTGAAACCATTGAACGCAGGAAGTAAAATTTCGACCAAAGCAAGTCCGATAAACAGAGCAATAAAAGCAATAAAAACAGCTTCCATAATAAATTGCAGGATTAGCTGTCTGCGTTGTGCTCCATGGATTTTTTTTACAGCAATTTCGTTAGCCCTTTTGGAATATGAAGCCGTAGCCAGATTCATAAAATTCACATTGGCAATAAGCAAAATAAAGAGAGCAATACTGATCAGTATGTATATATTGATCATGCTACTATTGGGTTCAATTTCGTAATCCAGATTAGATTTTAGGTGAATATCCGTAAGCGGTTGCAGGTAGGATGATATCTCTGTTCCTTCAGGCTTTTCGAAATTTTCTTCAACAAATTCGGGTAAGATTTTCTCAACTTGTGATTTGGTAACACCTTTTTTGACCAGGATGTAAGTCCAGCAAGGATTCCATACCCATGAAGAGGGCATCTTGTTTCCATATATTTTCTTTACCGTTTCCATGGAAGCAAGAAAATCGAAATGGAAGTGATTTTGCGTGGGTAATTCACTAAGAACGCCGGTTACTACTAATGGAATCGACTGATTGATTACCAGTTTTCTTCCCAGGGGATTTTTATCATCAAAATACTTATAGGCCATCTCCTGGGTTATTACTACACTATAAGGTTCACGAATAGCAGTCTTCTAATTTCCTTTTTTTAGTGTCGAGTCAAAACTGGAGAAAACAGTTGAATCAACGTAGAAAAGATTACGCTCGTTGAATTTCCTATCCCTGTATTCGACCAGTACTTTTAATGTTTGAAAATTGAAGAAACGAACAACATTATCAATCAAGTCAGGGTAGCTTTCCTGAATTTTTGGAGCCAGAGGGAATGGGCTACTGCTGGATTCTTCACCAACCCCCCCAAAATCGTAT
>PKSZ01000424.1 GCA_002869425.1 Marinilabiliales bacterium | reverse complement strand
TGGTGGTGATTTCATATCCGTATAAAGTATTACCAAAATATCGAGTATTATTATCTTAATTCCCACCAAAGTATTTCAGGCTTATTGTCTAGTTATTAATGGATACGATTTATATTTTTGAATCAATCAAAATCAACAAGAGATTTTTCAGAATGAAAATAAATTGTAAAGATTACGATTCCATAATTAGTAATATAACAGCTGCCTTTTATGGTGTTAATGTTAAGATTAATGATTTGTTGTTGTTTATGGAGTCTGACTTTGTTAAGCTTAGTAAGGATATAAGGAATTACTATGAGCAGGTGAAAATTGTTTCTGACGGAAGCAGGCAGGTTTCTGATAAAATATTAGATGGAGGTGGCGTTGAGTTTTTTAAAATTCTAAAGCAATCAAACGATAGAGTATCGGAAATAAAAACCTTTTGCAATGAATTGTATAGTTTTTTGCATCAAGGACTTGATGATATTCAACACAACACTAAAAATCTGCATACAAAATTCAATAAACTGGCAATTTTCACAGAAGAATCAGGCAATACGGAATTTGCAAATGCATATAGGGATTTATCCGAAAAGCTAAATAATGTCCAATCAGAAATCACGGAAATTACGGATCATATTGAGAAAGTAAAAACCATGGTTATTGATGAGCTGATCCAGAAAATAGATGCACTAAATGGGCAAATTCAATTACAGGAGTTTGAGCATGAAAGAGCACTTGACAATGCAAAGTATCTGGATGAAAAAGTGATAAATTGTATTGATAATATTGAAAAGCTTATCATCAATATTCAATATCACGATATTATCAGGCAAAAAATGGAACATATAGCTGCTGCTAATGAAGATACGGTGGACAACCTCCAGCGCTTCAGCAGTACGTTGGAACATAGCGATGAATTGGAATGTAAAAAATACATGGCCATTTTACCTATGGTAGCAAAAATACACAGGAATAAAATTGAATATTCAAAAGATGAGTGTGAGCAGGCATTAAACTCCATTATGTCTGAACTAAAGCAAATACTTGAAGATACTACATACCTTTCAGTATTTAGAATTGATTTTTATAATTATCTGTTTTATTAACAGGCAAGAAGCAGGGCTGAATTGCTCGAATGTCATAATGTACTCAATTCATATATTGATTTTCAAAAGAAGAGATTGAAGCATTTGGTTCATCTTTTTAATGAGTTGGATAATACCAATTCAAAAGTATTAAACTTCAGTTCAAAAGTTCTGAGAAAAGTAACTGAAGCAAAAAGTAGTTCTGACTTGCACAATAACGATCATATCGAACTTATTCACATGGGAAACGATATGTTTAGTAAGAAAAGTGATGTGCTTTTTCAAATCAAAAAGCAATTGTCTGTTGATAAAACAAAATTGGTGTTTGAGAAAATCAATAAAATATCAGACTTACTCAATGCTGAATACGGTAAATACACTGATCCGAAAGAGGATGAAAGGAATATTTTTGTTAGTGAGGTAAGCAGCGATATAAAAAACTTTATTCAAAAAATTGAATCATCAAGTTTCTTCAATGATACAATAATGGAGATATCTGAAGAATTAATAGGTGTACACCAGCAACTAATAGACAACCTTGATGAAAAACTGAGTCAGAGTATTAGAAATGAACTTAATAAATTAAGACAGGAATATACAATGGATAGTGAACGAGAAGTTCATGATATATCTATCAATATGACAGATGAAGTTGCATATTCCGAAATAGATAACAATGAAAATGAAGTCGAATTCTTTTAATAAATTTTATGGCAGCAAATTATAGTGTTTCATATCGAAAAAATAGAAATAGTAAAAAAGCTCAATTGAGCTTTGAAGGAAATTTGGCTATCAATAATATTGAGCAAATAAGAAAAGATGTCTTAACCAGGCTATACGAATTTGAAGAACTTGAAATTTCTGTCAGTAACGTTTCAGGGATAGATCTTTCTTTCATACAGCTATTGCTGGCAATACAAAAAACGTTTAAAAAAGGCAAAGTATCTTTTGATTTTAATATCAAGGATGAATACAATACGCTTTTAGACAAATCAGGCTTAAATAAAGTAATGAACTAATATCATGGATAAAACAATTTTAATTGTAGATGATTCTGAAAGTATCAGGGAAGTAGTAAGCTTTACCCTTGAAAAGGAAGGGTATAGTGTGCTTTCTGGATGCGATGGACAAGATGCTTTGAAGCATTTAAACGGAGCACCTATCGATTTAATTATTACAGACTTGCATATGCCGAATATGGATGGAATCAGTTTAATTAGAGAGGTTCGCACCATGAATGATTATAAGCGAATTC
>PKSZ01000495.1 GCA_002869425.1 Marinilabiliales bacterium | reverse complement strand
TAGATCGGTCAGGAAAGGATTATAATCTCCATTGAAATAAGGAGCCCATTGAGTAACATTAACGTAACCATACATCAAACGTGTTGAAATCGAATAATTGAATCTCTGTAATCTGTATCTCAAATTAATAACACCAGCACCCAATGTTGTGCTAAACCATTCGTCTTCACCATTTTCTATATAGTAACCATTTGTTTTTTTATTTTGAATTTGCGGACCTGCATATATTGTAAATCGAGGTCTAACATTGATACTATACTGAAGATTAATGGCTTCATTATTATTATATATCTGTGGCTGAAGCGTATCATTTACATACCTCGCAGGAGAAAAATCGTATCTGTTATAATTAAGGAAAATATTGGAGCGATCTGATAAACTGTAGTTTATATCACTTTTTATTTCAAATCTACCTCTGTTGGTTCCTGCGTAATCTGAGGAACCATAAGAATTACTAAGTCTGATCTTAATATTTTTCAAGCTTGCATTATACTTAAAATAATAACTATATCCCTCCTTGGTAAAAGGAGTATACATGTTATGGTCAGTTTCGCTGTATGCAGCTTTAAGGAACAAATTATGATGCTTGGCTAAAACAATTCCTGTTCTGGCCATTCCTATGTGTGACAGTATATAGTTCCGGTCGTCCTGCAAATATGAATATCCCAACCTGATATTTCTGAACATCATATTGAATTTGCCAATATTAAAATTAAGTTTTGGTGAATATTCATAATATCCTCCTGTTGCAAATATTGGTGTTCTTATCATGCGTGAAGCAAACACTCCAAAATCATGATCACCAAATTTATAGCCAGCATCAATTCCTTTACCTTGGACGGCATGTTCAACTCTTGCATTATGATCTCCCAATCGAACCCGTAAGTGTTTATCCCTATATCCAACATACATGGTTGAGTTATCCCAGTAGTAATAGTTGCCGATATTTGTGGATTTTTCCAGATAGTAATATATATCTCTTTCTTTCTTTAGCATTACCGTACCAAAAGCTGATGCCCTGAAAAGGGGTTTTGATTTTGATAGTAAATTACTAAGCGAAAAATCTACTGTAAGCGGGAAATAAACTGTGCTATACTTATTGACAAAAATATTATCAAGTGATTTAACCCAAACTGATCGTTTATAAACCGTATCTGAAGTTTTTGCCTCGATGCCTACCATTTGCATGGGTAAATCGTACTCTTCATTTTTTTTATCCTTAAACACAGGAAACTCAACTATAGTATCCCGTCCTGGTCCAAGACTTACGCTGGAAACATATTTGTTATCTTCAGCTCCTGGCATAGTAAGTGAATTCCGCAGGTCAAATGTAAAGTGGATGTCTTCATTAACATTTCCTTTGTTTTCGATGATAGCTCTAATGGATGCTTTTTCAGTATTTTCATCGAAGTATTCAAGGTTGTTTTGATATTTTAATCTTAAGTCATTATGCACCGGTATGGTAACATAACAGTGTGCAGAATTGATAATCTGTCCTTTAGTTGAAAGAACTTCAGCTGTAAGAACATGTGCTACACCGCCTGCACCTTTTTTAGATGTTCCTGCGCGAACAGGAAAAAGCACTGAATCGCCCGGAGCCAGAACAGAAGAATTGTTCATGAGATTAAAAGGAACCAGGCTTCCGGATGATATCAATTTAACTGTAAAACTTTGTGATTTGTTCGAAGTGTTTGTTATCGAAAGAACATTAAAGAAAGACTCTCCAGCTTCAACAGTGGATTTTAATGTTCTGAATTTTGCCTTCAATAGCGGCGCATTATTTCTCGAATTTATTTGAGAAAAAGATACCTGACAAAAGAATGTCAGCAGAAGAATCCATATTGTCGCAAACTTATTCACTAATAATGATCAACAATAACTGTAGCATAAATATTCGCAGTATAAAAACCTGGTTCAACCGTCATCAATGATGGCAAGGGGATTCCCGGATCATCTTCACACACATATGATAATGTAATGGTATGATTTCCTTGTGGTCCATTGGTAATAAAAACATTATCTGCCGGATATGTATTGGCATTTCCGGGAGGATTCTCCGAACATGGCGTTTCTAAAGGATCAAGAGGTCTTCCCATAAAATTTCCGATTGGTTTTTGACCGGCAGAAGTAGCGCCAGGGCAATTGGCTGTCACTTTTACATATCTGATATCCATTGTATTAGCTGGATTCATTGCGTCGGTAAATGCATTTGATGCATCTGTATCAATCAATAGTGCCCATGTTGCAGTTGTGGGATTTCCCGTTGCATCCGTAGTATTTGAGAAAGAAACATCAATTGTTGTCCAGTTGGTAAGCGTAATGCCAGT